>NZ_WUEH01000021.1 GCF_010468615.1 Pseudodesulfovibrio sp. JC047
ATGATATTTTAATCCTAGCCATGTCGGCCTCCTTTGAGCTTCACTTTTACTGGTACTGTTACCAGATTAAGCCTTGGAGTGCCGACATGGTATTTTTGTGTATTGAGATGGTATCCCACCACCCAAGGAGACCCAACCATGGCTTTTTTCGACCGCTTTGTGCAGCCGTATCGCATTGGTGAAAAGAATTTCGAACGAGGGCGAACCGCTGAATTCCGTCGCGATGAAACAAAGGCCGCCGCATATTTTGCCACGGCAGCCACCGCGTTTGACGACCATCTGCGCAAAAAAACCGCCGCACACAAGGACGTGCGCCCGTCGCATCTGGTCATGGCCGGTATCTGTTATGCCCGAACTGGACGTTTTGAAGACGCCCTCCACACCCTTGAAACATGTCTCGAAGCAAAGGATATTCCTGATGCCTTCCTTCATGCCGGATACGCAGCAGCCAAACTCGGCAAGACGAAAACCGCCATTGCGCACTGGACACACTACCCGGACTGGGCCGGACAACGCATCATCAGCACGGCCCTTAAAACAATCCTGCGGACCATTCAATCCGCCGATGAACCGGACCTTCAGTTTGCCTGTGAAGCCGTGGCCAACGCCATCCGAGCACAAGACGCATACAACCGTGTGGACAGGAATTTTCGAGACAGGGGACAACGAGATCGTGAACACCGGCAGGGATATTGACCCACCATTTGTCAACCCGGTCCAAAGCATGTAATTTCTTCTCCATGCCACACAGAATTCTTCGCTTGAAATTCACTCTATCCGGACTGGTCACGCTCTTTTTGCTGGCCCTTGTTTGTGCAGTTCCGGCCCATGCAGCCGATACCACCGTTATTGGCACTGACACTCCGACGCAGGATGTCCCCAATGTTCAGGCCGCCGTGGACAAGGGCGGCTCAGTGCTGCTCAAGGGACATTTCAATTTCGGAACCGACGGGCGAATCAAAATCACGAAAAACATCCGCATTTCCGGAGAAATCGACGAAATAGGTGATCCAAAAACACTCATCAGCGGCGGATTTTGGACATTGTACGCCCCTTTGCCGTACCCGGACGCTCCTCCGGCCGAAACCGGGCCCATTGTGGCCATCCGCGCCATCCGATTCGATCGGGCCAAAGGCTCGCCGCTTCATTTCCCGCATGTCAGTGGGCTGGATATCAGGGACTGTGTCGTGACCAACGTCCTTCCCCAACAAATCGACATCGAACGATCCGAACGGGACACCCTGCCCTTTCAAGCCGGAGTCGTTGTGGGCAATCGCATCGTCTTCACCAAAGGACCATTGAAAAAAGCGGTGACCGGCACGATTCGAATTGAAGACAATCGGTTTTTCATGGAAGACACCCACCCGGACACCACAGCGGGATTCGGCGTTCTCGCGAACTGGACCACCGGCGCAGCAATCACTATCCGCAACAACACGATCCTCCACACCTCTCGCAACGCCATTGAAGTGCTGGATAACGTCCGGGATATCAAAGGGAATGGGTCCATATCCATCGCCGAAAACCGCATCGTGACTGCCGAAGAAGGAATTCCCTACCCACACAAATATACCCCGAACGGCATTGTGGCCGGCTGGTATTTCGATACGCGAGGGGGCACGGATTTTTCCCGCAACAGTCGAATTGCCATAACCGGCAACCGCATCGAAGGACGCGGCAATGCCTCCACCGGAATATTGCTCTATGCCAATGACACTGTGGTCACCTGCAACGACATCGTTCTGGCAGGCGGCGACAGGTCTCGCGGCATCGTTCAGACCGGCTCGCGCGGTTTTTTTGCCAACAACCGGGTCCGGGGTGAAGGTCGATACGCGATCTATTGTTATCCCTTTGAATCACTCAAGGCCACGGCCAACACCTTTGCCTGGACCGATCTCAACGATTTCACTGGCATCAAGGGACATATCCTGCTTGGCGGTCAGGTCAACCTTGTCATCGGCACAGCCCCTTTCCTTCTGGATAAAGGCCGGGGCAACCGGGTCGTTGAAACGCCTCCATGCGCGCTCCCGGAAATCGATCCGGAAAACGAATCCTGGACCTCAACAGAATAACCGGATCGACCAAATCAGTGCCAATGGCCTCAGGCACTGTTCCTCCAACCTAAAAGAAAAACGGCTTTTGTGTTGACACCCCCTCATTCTCACTATATTGATTGATAACGATTTTCAATTTCAACAACAAAAGAGGCAAATATGTGTGCTGCGCTCGTTGGCGGAATGGACAGGCTCAAAAGGGAATACATGATTGAAGCCAAGAAAAATGGCGTCAAACTCAAACATTTTACCGGCAAGGAACGAAAGATATCCCAATCATTGGGAAACGTCGATTTTGTGGTGATGTTCACCAACAAGGTCTCCCACAAGGCCCGGAAAGACGTGCTTGACGCAGTGCGCGGCAAGAATGTTCCGGTCTACATGCACCACTCCTGTGGCATCAGCACCCTGCGCAAACAGTTGGGTGAAGTTGTCGGCTAACAGGACTCCTGTTCGCTCCATCCTTGAATCAACTGAATAACCTTCTGCGTCAATCCTTCGAATTCAGGCTTGGTTACTTGGGCATCAGCCATGACGGCCTTGCCTTTGTGCAGGACGGATTTTGAAATAAGTGATGAGAACAAGGTCACGGGCAACACCTTGAGCACAGGATCTTCCTTGATTCGGCGAGTCAACGTGTAGCCATCCATCTGAGGCATTTCCACGTCCGACACCACCGCGTCCAGATACTCCAGAGGACTTTTTCCTTCCTCGATGGATTTTTCCTTGATGTCTTGCAACCGTGCCCATGCTTCGGCCCCATCACCGACCATGTCCACGTCAAAATTCGCCGTGGTAAAATTATTTTCCAACAACTGCCGCACGGATGTGGAATCATCCGCGATCAATGCACGATATCGCTCATCGGCAACCACACTGTTCTCTTGCACATTGGCAGCCCCGGATCCGTCAAGATCAGCCAGGACCTGTTCAAGGTCGAGCATGAGGACAAATCGGTCCTTGATCTTGATCGTGCCGGTAATGCAGTTTGTCTCCATGGACGAAACGTACTTGCTGGGCGGCTCCACATCGGCCCAATTGACGCGATAAATCTGCGTTACGCCGGAAACCAGAAAACCGGTGATCATGGAGTTGAATTCCGTGACAATAATCGGTTCATTCGGGGCTGGTGCCTTGGTGATATCAAGCCAGACGCTCAAATCCACAACGGGCAAAATCAGATCTCGAAGGGGAATCGTCCCAAGGAAACTCGGATGCACGGCCGCTTCGGACCCTTCAAGTCCCTCTGGAGCCTCGACAACTTCAAGAACTTTGGCGACATTCACGCCATAATATTGGGTGACCACACCCTTCTCAGTCTCTTCCTTGACAAAAAACTCAATAATCTCAAGTTCATTTGTCCCTGTTTCCAACAATATATCAGCCTGGCTCATTTGGTTTCCTCCCTTCCCCGAATGGACTGTCCGAAGACACGCTTAACACGGCCTCATACCCAAAATGAATGATTATTTTCACTTTTATCCGATTTTGACACCACCCCTTTCAGGCACGACAAAACCCCACAAACAAAAAGCTCATGGGGTCTGAAAAAAACGACGCATCTTTCATGAACACGTCACGCTGTGACGCGCTGCATCAAGGGCACCGTATTCCCTTGTTCAGGACGTCGCGACCTCGCCAACAGTTCCCGCTTCATTCCGCAGGGTATCCCATTGGACGGGCTCTTCGAGCTGAACAGCGCGATTGAGAACCTTGCCCAAAACTTCATCCCAATGGACCGGAGACACACCGACTCTCGGACAACGCGTGGTCAGATCCGCTTCGGTCAAGACATGCCCCGCAGGCAATTCCCGAGAAAACACGATGCATTTACGGAGTTTTTTGGAAGCGGCCTGCTCTTCGGGAAACACGACCTTTCCCTTGACCTGAATGGCTTTTTCCACTTCCCGAATCATGGTCACCATGGACGCCAGTTCCTGCGGTTCCAGCGACGCTTGGTGATCGGTTCCCTTCAGGCTTTTATCCAACGTGAAATGCCGCTCGACAACACACGCTCCAAGAGCTGCTGCGCCCACACTGGGACCAACGCCCTTTTCATGGCCGGAATAGCCCACAGGGACGGTGTACCGTTCCCTCAAAGCGTCCATGACCGGCAGTCCAATCTGGTCTTCCGGGCAGGGATACGTGGAATTGCAATGCAACAGAATCACCTTGTCATGAAACGCATGAATTTCGGCCAAGGCCACATCAATATCTTCCAGACTGCTCATGCCGGTGGACAAAATGATCGGAATACCCGTAGCAGCATACTTGCGTACCAACGGCACATTGACCAGCTCAGCAGAACTGATCTTAAGCAGCTCCACATCCAGGCTGACAATCTGGTCAAGACTGGGTGCATCCCAGGCTGAAGCAAAAAAGATCAATCCCTTGGATTCGCTGTACGCCTTCAGCCGTCCCATTTCTTCAATAGACAACTCCAAAGCGTCACGATGCTCACCATAGGTCGGTCCAAAACTGTTGGGGCCGGTATACGGCGCAGCCCTGCCCTCCCGGGTCAGAAGGGCCTCGGCATCCCTTTTTTGAAATTTAACCCCCTGCACACCGGCAGCGGCGGCTTCATCGACCATCTTTTGGGCGATATTGTACTCACCTTGATGGTTGTTGCCGATCTCTGCGACAATAAAACAGGGATGGCCGGAGCCAATGGTGACACCTGAACGAAGTGTGACGGACTGAATCTGTTGCATATCAGAATCTCACAATTTGAAATC
The DNA here is from genome assembly GCF_010468615.1 of Pseudodesulfovibrio sp. JC047. NCBI lineage: Bacteria > Pseudomonadati > Thermodesulfobacteriota > Desulfovibrionia > Desulfovibrionales > Desulfovibrionaceae > Pseudodesulfovibrio > Pseudodesulfovibrio sp. JC047. The sequence continues at coordinate 4,790 of NZ_WUEH01000021.1, forward strand.
CGCGCTTTTCAGAATATGGCTCGAGCTGCTCGAAAATCTCGGCCTGTTTGCCAAAAGAAGTAATGACAACGGCATCGCAGTCAACCTGATCCAGAACATGCGGCGCGGAAACCACATGACCATTAAAAATCTGCCCCTGTTTCTTCGTATCATTATCAAGCAGTGCCAGTATTTGGAATCCTGTCTCTCGAAGAGCGGACAGCACCACTTCGCACGTCTCGGAAGCACCGAACAAGACCAATTTTGTCTTTCCCTGTTTTTCCAGAAAACCAAGCCGGTTCAACACGAATTCCTTGATCGTCGAGTACAGACGAACCGTTTCAGACGAATAGTCGGAAAACATCCGCTGTCGAGACGCCTTACCCTGTTCTGTCAGGGTATAGTTGTAGCTCTTTCCGTTGACCGGGTAAAATTCTATCAATTGTTCGGATTGCAGTTGCTTGAGATATTGATTGACCATGGCCCCGGACAGATGAAGCTGCCGACCCAACTCAAACTGGGACACTGTGGAATCCCGTGAAAGCGCATCCAAAATGGCAAGCACTCGCGCGCGCTTGCTCGGTTTCAGATAACACCCATCGGTTATCAACATTCCGGGAATCACATTTTCACCATGGTCAGCCATAACTCTCTCGGTCGTTCGTTCGGTCAATGAATCATCCTCGACACAGAGGATTTACACATCAAAACATGTCACTCTAGACAGGGGCTGTAGCCCTGTCAACACACCAATTTTCCATGATTTGAAACGGATTTTCGTCCATGTCTTTTTCAAAGCCATTGCGCGACAATCGTTGACACATTGAATAATCGGTCGGTTTCAATGCAAACTTTAGCCGCACGGAAATCCTTTCCTCATTCTGGAAACAAAAAAAAGAGTTGCAAAGAATCTGCCAAAACACGATTCTCCCGATGGCAAACGGGGCCCTCTCAGATCAACTCGCTGGCATTCATATGTTTATTTTTCATAACATGCTGCCAGAAAAACACATTTTCCCAGCCAAAACGGCAATGATGCGTTCGTTCGTCAAAAACTCGACTTGTCACCGTTTGAAACACACTGTATTGACCCCGTGCCCCGCCTATTATAGGTTTGGGAGACACTATTATTTCAACACAACAAGGATATCCTCTCCATGGAGCATATAGAACGCCCCTGGCTCAAGGCGTATGACCCTGACGTGCCGCCAACCCTGGACTATGACAAAATTCCCTTATTCCGTTTTCTGGACAGGGCTGCCCACAAATGGCCAAAACGAACGGCCATTGTCTTCAAGAACTGGTCAATCACCTATGCCAAGCTCAAAATTCAAAGCGAAATTTTCGCAGCCAATCTCAAAGCCGCCGGAATACGCAAAGGGGATCGGGTTGCCCTGATGCTCCCCAACCTCCCGCAGACCATCATCGCTTTTTGGGGCGTTCTGCGGGCAGGAGCAACAGGTGTCATGACCAATCCGCTGTACATGGAAACGGAAATCATTCACCAGTTCAACGATGCAGGGGTCAGATGCTGCATCACTCTGGACATGCTTTGGCCCAAATTAAATAAATTGCGAGGGGCCATTCCGGTCGAAAAATTCTACATCACCACCGTTGGTGAAGGATTGAAATTTCCCCTCAGCACTCTGTATAAACTCCAAGCCAAAAAAAACGGCACTGCTCCCAAAATCCCCTACGACGGAAAACACGTCCTCCCCTTCAAAGACCTGACCAAAGGCCGCGAGAGATTCACCGAAGAAAAAACGAACTATCAGGACCCGGCCCTGTTCCAATACACTGGCGGGACCACCGGCGTGGCCAAGGGATGCATTCTCAGTCATTTCAATATCAGTGCAAACATGCGGCAGTGCCATGCCATGATGCACACTCTGGGTAAGGAAAAAGAAACCTTTCTCGGTATCCTCCCCTATTTCCATATATATGGATTGACCACGTGCCTGGCCTGGCCCACCAGTCTGGGCGCAACGCTCGCTCCATTCCCGAGATACGTCCCACTGGATGTCCTCAAGGGCATCAACAAGCTCAAGCCCACGGTCTTTCCCGGGGCACCGTCGCTGTACATTTCCCTGCTCCAGCAGAAGAACATCGACAAGTATGATCTCAAGTCCATCAATGTCTGTGTGTCCGGGTCCGCGCCCATGCCAGTTGAATACATGGAACAATTCAAGGAACGCTCCGGCACCGCCATCACCGAGGGGTATGGCCTGACCGAGGCCTCTCCAGTCACCCACTTCAACCCGCTGGAAGGCGTGAGCAAGGTCGGTTCCATCGGACTGCCCTTCCCGGATACAGACGCAAAGATTGTTGATATGGAAGTCGGTGGCGACCCGCTCCCGCCGGGCAAGCGCGGGGAACTCGTGGTCCGAGGACCGCAGATCATGCAAGGCTATTACAACCGCCCGGACGCCACGGCCGACGTCCTGCGAAACGGCTGGCTGTACACCGGCGACATCGCCACCATGGATGAAGAAGGATATTTCTACATCGTGGACCGCAAGAAAGACCTCATTATCTCGGGTGGATACAACATCTACCCACGAGAAATCGATGAAGTGTTGCACTCGCATCCGAAAATCAAGGAAGCCGTATCCGTGGGTATCCCGCATGAAGCACGCGGTGAAATCGTCAAGGCATACGTCGTGACACAACCGGGCGAAACGTTGTCCAGAAGTGACGTCATTGCCTACTGTCGAGAAAAAATGGCCAACTACAAGGTCCCCCGCAAGGTCGAGTTCCGGGAAGACCTTCCCAAGACCATGGTTGGCAAGGTGCTTCGCCGCGCTCTGCGAGAAGAGGAAGAAGCAAAGATCGAAGCGAAAAAGGCCCGAAAAGCCCAAAAGAAAGCGCAAAAAAACGCAAAAAATGACACCCAATAACAGCAACGGTACATTCCGTGGCGAAGTCTTCCGGAAGCACCGCGAAACACGAAATGGCCACCGCGCCGTGACGCTGTGGTTCTGCGGCCTGTCCGGAGCCGGGAAATCAACCATTGCCCACGCCGTGGGAAAACGCCTTTTCGACAGTGGCATTCATGCCTACACTTTTGATGGCGACAACGTCCGGCATGGGCTGTGTGGCGACTTGGCTTTTTCACCGAAGGATCGAGCCGAAAACATCCGACGTATCAGTGAAATGACCAAACTCTTCATGGACGCCGGGACCATCTGCCTGTGCGCGTTCATTACCCCGGAGCACGACGTTCAACAGCGTCTCCGTGCCATGCATGAAGATGGGGATTTCTATCTCATCCATGTGGACTGTCCGGTCGAAGAATGTGAGAAACGTGATGTCAAAGGGTATTACAAACTCGCTCGGCAGGGAAAAATCAAAAATTATACCGGCATCAGTGCTCCGTATGATCCACCGGAAAACCCGGACCTGCACCTTGAAACAGCCACCAGATCCCTCGAAGACTGCGTGACTGAAGTCCTGGATTTTATCAAAAGGAAAACACTCAATTCGTCCATGAAATAAGCCATAAATACACAATTGAGTTTTTTGAAAACTTTATGTTGACAATATTGGAAACCGAAATTTTTCTTTTTGAAAAATTTCGGTTTCATTTCTTATGAAACACCTTGAAAAGACGTCTTTTATCCAACCATACCACCATATTTGCAAAATTGTATTTTGAAAACCCCCTTCCTCTAACGGGGTATTTCGTGTAAGCATCTACGCTGTTTCGATTGGTAACTACTATTTCTATGAGAGGAGGAGAGGATGAAAGGAGTTTTCAAAGGCATTGGTCTGCTGGTCCTGATGATGGTATGCAGTGCTTTTCTGTTGGCTGGTTGTAGCGAGGAAAAATCAAACACGATCAAGATCGGCTTCAACCTGCCGCTGACAGGTGACATCCCGGAAGTTGGCGAAGGGTCCAAAAACGCGGCAGAAATGTATCTCAAGGACATCAACGACGCGGGTGGCCTGGACGTCGGCGGCCAGAAGTATATGCTCGAATTCGTGTACATGGACAACGAATCCAAGGCAGAATCCGCCACCAATGTTGCCCTGAAACTCATTGACCAGGAAAATGTCGTGGCCATCATCGGTCCCAACTCATCCAGACAGGCTGTCCCCGCAGGCGGCACCTGCAATGAGAATCGCGTGCCCATGATTTCCCCGTGGTCAACCAACCCGAGCACCACGCTCAATCGCCCTTGGGTCTTCCGCGCCGCCTTCCTCGATCCCTTCCAGGGACCTGTTGCCGCGGATTTCGCATCCAAGAAATTCGGTGCCAAAACCGCTGGTGTCATCTTCGACGTGTCCAACGACTATTCCAAGGGTCTGGCCGAAATTTTCAAGACATCCTGGGAAGCCAAGGGATTGGGTCCGGTCGTCGCCTTTGAGTCTCACGGCACCAAGGATCAGGACTTTTCCGCGCAGTTGACCACCGTCATCAGTGCCAAGCCCGACTTCATTTTCGTGCCTGACAACTACAATCAGGTCGCCCTGATTATCCAACAGGCCCGGGACCTCGGCTACAAAGGCCCATTCATGGGCTCCGACGCCTGGGGAACTCCCGACCTCATCAAGCTGTGTGGCGACGATTGCTACGGCAACTTCTTCTCCACCCATTATGCTGCGGCCGGAGCCAAGGGCGCGACCAAGGAATTCATCGAACGGTATGAAGAAATGTACGGAGCCACCCCGGCCGACTACGCCGCTTTGACCTGGGATTCCATCGGCATGATGATTCAGGCCATCCAAAACGCTGGCACAGTCGAATCAGACACCATGGCCATGCGTAAGGCCATCCGTGAAGGCTTGTCCAACATCACATCCTTCGACGGCATCACCGGTTCCTCGAAATTCGACGCGCAAGGTGATCCCATCAAGTGCGCCGTGGTCGTCAGGATCTCCGACAAAGGCGAATTCGTCTTTGAAGAAGCTGTCTGTCCATAAGGAATTAACCAACATACTCTGATCGGGCGGGGGCTATTCGGCCCCCGCTTTTTTACCGTGAAAACGGGCCGACGCGCCTCAAATGTTGAAGGCCCACAGACAATTCCCGGGAAGTGCAACAGTGGATTTTATTATTCAGAACATACTCAATGCCCTCCAATGGGGCAGTTTCTATGCGCTCATCGCGTTAGGCTACACCTTGGTGTACGGCGTGTTGCGGCTCATCAACTTCGCTCATGGTGATATTTTCATGGTGGGTGCCTACATCGCCTTTTTCGTGGCCAGCTTCCTGCTCGGCCCGGCCATCGGGCTATCTCCTTTTCTCACATTCCTGGTTGCGGTTCCCCTGACCATGTTCCTGACCGCCTGCGTCGGCGTCACCCTTGAACGCGTTGCCTATCGACCACTCCGCCGCAAGGGAGCACACCGACTCTATGTTGTTATCACCGCGCTGATGTGTGGGCTGATCCTCGAATACTCCAACCTCGCGGTTCTGGGTGCCAGCCGTCTCAAATTTCCCGAGCTCGTCGAAAAATCGATCTGGCATTTCGGCGACGTCACCATCACCAACTTGAAAGTCATCGTCATCGTCACGGCCATCGCGGTTTTTGCCATCCTGAATTTCATCGTCACCAAAACGAAAATCGGCATGGCCATGCGTGGTATTTCCTACGATAAATTCGCGATCCCGCTCATGGGTATTCCCATTGACGCCATCATCGTTTTCACCTTCATTCTCGGTTCAGGATTCGCCGGACTGGCCGGACTGCTTTTTGCCATGTCCTATCCGGTCCTTGAGCCATTCATGGGGATGATTATTGGCTGGAAGGCCTTTATCGCGGCGGTTGTCGGCGGTATCGGAGACATCCGGGGTGCCTTTTACGGCGGGTTCCTCCTCGGCTTCATTGAAGTCGGTGTTGTCACGGTCTTCCCGTCCACCTACCGAGACCTGTTCGCCTTCACGATCCTGCTGATTATCCTGTGGATAAAGCCCACCGGATTATTCGGTATGCCGCAATCAACCAAGATCTAGTCGGGAGACATCACATGAAAAAATACTCTCTCAACTTCGTCATGGTTGTCAGCGCCCTCTTCCTTCTGTCCCTGGCGCAATTCGGCATCATCAGCAACTATATCCAAGCCGTGTTCATGTATGTGGGCATCAACATCATCATGTGCACATCGCTCAATCTGGTCAACGGCAACATGGGTGAATTCACCTGTGGTCATGCGGCCTTCATGTGCGTGGGCGCCTACGCCTCCTCCGTCTTGTCCGTTCTCTGCTTCGGCCAAACCCTCGGCACGCCCATGCTGCCCCCGGAAATGGCGATCTTCATCTTCCCGGTGATCATCTTCATCGGCGGTCTCGTCGCGGCCCTGACCAGTGTGCTGGTCGCTGTCCCGGCATTCAAAACCCGTGACGACTATCTCGCCATCATCACCATCGCCGTCAACTACATGGTCATTTCCGCCATTGAAAACATGAACTTCATTGGTGGCTCCCGAGGCTTTCAGGGCATGAAAGACACCGTCTGGGCCATGAAAGACACACTGAACGGCCCATGGATGCTTTTCTGGGTCATCACCTTCATGGTGCTCACCATCTGGGTCATCCGCCGGTTCATCACATCCACCTACGGCAAGGGCGTCAACGCCATCTGTCAGGATGAGACCGCTGCGGAAATCATGTCCGTGAACACCAACAAGATCAAACTGGTCAACTTCATGATCTCCGCAGGACTGGCCGGGTGTGCCGGTGGCCTGTTTGCGCATGTGGTCGGCTACGTCAATCCTCAATCCTTCAACATCCTCAAATCCACCGAGGCCATGGTCATGGTCTATCTCGGCGGCATGGGATCGCTCTCCGGCGCGGTCATCTCGGCAGTGGTCTTCACGTTCCTGATGGAAGTTCTCCGTTCCCAGTCCCTCATTGATTTCCTCATGGCCCCGGCAACCTTCGTTTTCCCGGATTGGGAACCGTCAGCTGGTGTCATCAAATGGGTTATCATCCCCCTGCTTCTCGTCCTGATCATGCAGTTCAGGCCCGAAGGCATCATGGGAAACAAGGAACTGTCAGACGTGTTCCCGAAACTCAAAAAGTACTACACGTTCAAATAGGGGGACACCATGTCACTGCTTAAAATTGATACCATGACCCAACGATTCGGCGGGCTTCAGGCCGTGTCCGAATTCAGCATCGAAATGCAGGGCGGCGAACTGATGGGGCTGATCGGTCCCAACGGTGCCGGCAAAACCACCATATTCAACCTGATTTCCGGCTTCTACCAGCCCACCGAAGGGACCATCACCTTTGACGGTGCCCCCACCGCCGGTCTCAAGCCGCATCAGGTGACCTCCATGGGCATCGCCCGAACCTTCCAGAACATCCGCCTCTGGCACGACATGAGCGTGCTCGACAACATCCGCATTGCCCAACACTACCGCATGGGCTATTCGGTCTGGGATTCCATCATTCGTGGTCCCAAATACCGGGCACGCGAGGCCCGAATTCTGGAAATCGCCGAGGAACTGCTCGAAGCCATGTCACTCACCGACGTTGCCAACGAATTCCCGAAGAACCTGTCCTATGGCCTACAACGCCGTGTGGAAATCGCCCGGGCCATGTCCATCCGCCCAAAACTGCTCCTCTTGGATGAACCCGCCGCAGGGCTGAACTCCTCCGACGTGGAAGACCTCATCAAGCTCGTCCACTGGATTCACGAGAACTTTGACATCACGATATTCATGATCGAGCACCAGATGAAAGTCGTGACCTCCCTGTGCCAATGGATCAAGGTCATCGACTTCGGGGCCACCATCGCCGAAGGCACTCCTGAAGACATTCAAAGCAACCCGGCCGTCATCAAGGCCTATCTCGGAGATGACACCATATGACCACTCCACTCATCGAGGTCGAAGACCTCTACGTCAAATACGGCAACATCGAGGCCCTTCACGGTATCAACTTCACCGTTGCCGAAGGCGAAATCGTCACACTCATCGGAGCCAACGGAGCTGGCAAATCCACGACACTCATGTCCATTGCCCAGCTCCCGCCACCCGAAGCCCCGCAGATCACCCAGGGTGACATCCGTTTCAATGGCTCGTCCATACTCGGCATGGCCCCGGACAAGATCGTCAGTGACCTCCACCTCGCCCTGGTGCCCGAAGGCCGACACATTTTCGGCAATCTCACGGTCGAGGAGAATCTCAAGTTGGCAACCTATGCCCGCAAGGACTCACAGGCCGACATCGACCGGGATTACAAACGCGTCTATTCCCTGTTCGCCCGACTCGACGAACGCAAAAAACAACGCTCCGAATCCCTGTCCGGCGGTGAACAACAAATGCTCGCCGTGGGCCGCGCGCTCATGTCCGGCTGCAAGATCATCATGCTCGATGAACCCTCCATGGGACTTGCCCCCCTGCTCATGTACGACATGTTCCGCACCCTCAAGGAACTCAATAAGGAAGGCATGACCATTCTCCTCATCGAACAGAATGCCAACCTCGCCCTCAAATTCGCCCACCGAGGCTATGTCATCGATACCGGAGAAATCGTCGCCCAAGGCCCCTGTGACCAGCTCCGAGACGATCCCGATGTCAAAAAAGCCTACCTCGGCGGATAAAATGTCTCCGACAGCCTAAAGGGGAACCTCTCTCAAGAGGCCCCCCTCTGGTCGTCAGAGACATTCCATGCCACCCTACCGGGAGGCGCTTTCAGCGGGACCAGGACGCTGTCCTGGACCTGCCAAAGGCCCCTTTGAAAAGGGGCCTCTGGACTCCCCGAAACTTTTTGTCGCTCGCTTCGCTCGAAGCTGTCGGTAGCCGTTGTTCGTGCGGCTTGTGAGAGTACTTCGTGAAAAATTGTTTTTTACAGACGGTTAAGATTTGAAACGTTTTCTCTTTGTTAACCATTTTTGGCTCTTTATTTATTTTCTCTTTTCCCACTTCTTCAATTCCACTCAACGGATATCGCAGAGCCTCGCCGAAGGCGCGCCAAAAAGTTCTGGAGGGGAGTCCAGAGGGGAACCTCTTCCAAGAGGTTCCCCTCTGGCCGTCGGAGACATTCTTTATTTTATTCTATCGAATGAGCAGCCGTTCGGCTTTGGAGAAACACCGTTTGCGAATGAGCACGGAGACGATCAGCGTTCCGAGAGATGTTGCGGCGACAAGCATCAGCATGACCACAATTTGATAGCGAATGGCGGTCAGGGGATCTGCACCTGCGAGGATTTGTCCGGTCATCATGCCGGGTAATGACACCAGACCGACAGCCATGAGAGAATTGATAGACGGGATCATGGCGGCCTTGACGGCCTGACGAAGGATATCCTGTGAAGCTTCGCGATAATTGGCTCCCAAAGCGAGCTTCATTTCCACTTCGTGACGACGGGCTTTGAGATCGGAAAACAAACGATCGAGACAGATTGAAATTGCAGTCATGGAATTGCCGACGATCATTCCTGCCAATGGGATAAAATATTGTGGCGTCCACCAGGGCTTGGCACCGACAATGATCCCGGTCACCAGCATGGACACAACGGTGTAGGTGAGCAGCATGGAGATAAAAGTTGGGACGACAAAGGGGATTGATTTTTCAGACACCCGGCCACGAATGATGTGAACCGCAGCCGCGACCATGGCGGTGAACATGAGTAAAACCAGCCAACTGATATTGACCTCAAAGACGAACTTAAGCACATAGCCCATGAGAAAAAGCTGGGCAAAGGTGCGGATGGTCCCGATGAATAAATCACGCTCCAATCCGAGCTGCTGCTTGAACGATGTCAGCCCTGCCAGCACCACGAATCCAAGACAGAGCGTCAGTTGAAACGGTCCAATTTCTATGAGGGATTGCGTCATTGCAGCACCAGTTTTTTTTCGTGAAATGAAACGAGCCGGGTCACGCCTTCGGGTGTTTCTTCCGAATGGGAAATCATGATGACCGTGATGCCTTCTCGACTGAGTTCAGCGGCCTTGTTCAAAACGACGCGAGCACTTTCCGGGTCCAAGGACGCGGTCGGCTCGTCCAGAAGGATGACCTCCGGGCGCAGCAGGAGACTGCGAATCAGACAGATTCGTTGCGATTGGCCCACTGAAAGGCGATCGGCCTCACTGTCAAGCGTCACCCCGGAAAGAAGAAAGGATTCAAGGAGCGCGGACAGTTCGAGGTCCGACGGTGGACACAAATCCTTGTTGGACTGAAAAGTAAAAGGCAAGAGCAGGTTGTCACGAACCGTCCCGGGAAGCAGTGTTGGCATTTGCTGGACATAGGCAACACACCGCCGCAATGAAGCGGGTGGAATGTCGGTGATGTCGTGATCCTTGTAGTGAATTGAGCCGGATTGAATTTCTTCCAATCGACACAAGATACGGAGTAAGGTGGACTTCCCGGACCCGGATGGTCCCCGGACAAGAAAGAATGCCCCTTGCTCAAAGGTCAGACTGGCATGGCGCAAAATAGTCGGACCGTTTGGGTACGTGAATGAGACAGCATCAAGGGTTAAACACATATTACCCTTCTTTATTGATATATTTTAGAAACTTGTTTGCTTCCTTGTGTCCCGGTTTCAAACGCAAGGCCGTGTGCAGATTGTGCAGACAGGCGTCCTTGTCGCCTTGCTCGTAGTAGGCCCGGGCAATGTTGTAATACAGGTTTTCATCGTTTTTTGAAATTTCCAACGCGCGGGAATAATATTCAACGGCCTGATCGGTCAGTTTTGATTTGCGAAGATTAATGCCGAATTCGTTGAATAGATGCTTATGTTCCGGGGCAAAGGCCGCATCCAGATCAACCACCCGCTCAAAAATATCGGCAGCTTTCTCGCTCTCCCCCCGTTCCATGTAGGTTAATCCCAGTCCGAAATTGGCGCGGACGTTCTGTTCGTCGAAAGAGAGCGTGGCTTCGTATTCGAATTGTGCGGAATACAACGCACCTTGCTCACGCTGTTGTTCTGCCCGTTTCAAGGTGGAATTCATCTCCTGTATTCTGGGAAAGACTTCGGCCTGATAGTATTCCAACTCCGGGTTGAATTTTCCAAGGAATTCGGACAGGGAATAGCGTTCCTTTGGGCCGGATGGGATATTGTTGTTATTCAACGGTTGAACCATGATACCCCTCCCCTGTTCGTCCGGCGCGGCTTCTTCGGCAAACCAGTAGGATTTTTGGATGGCCTTGCGCACGGTGGTGCCCGTGCCGACCTTGTTCAGGGATTGGGAAGAAAAGACACCGGATATTTTTTCACGTTCAATGTCTTCGGGAATGGTGATGGAGTGCAGGGAGTCATCCTGTGCAACGGTCTTTTTGTCTGAAGTCACGACTATCCTCAATTGTTATCAATTCTCTATGCATGATTGAAATTACACAGCCGGGCAAGGGATGGCAACCTGTTGAAGTGATTGATTGAACTAAACGAAATTTTGAAAGTGGATTAAACATCAGAGCCGATTTGAAGTGTCACATCATACGAAAAAGATCACGACCAAACACAAGAAGCACATACGGTTTCTCTCATCGTGTGCCACTTCAAGACCGATCATGGAAAAAAAGATAATTTTTCGTAGGAAATATCCGACTTTCCCCAATGGTACCAAGGTGACAATCCAATTTCTTTCGGGTACATGCAAAAGCAGGAAAAGAGTGTCTTCCGGGTCGATCGATCGCAGAAGATTTTATATAATGTAGATAATGTTGATGTTTTAAGGAGACTCCACTGATGGACACTATCGGCAAAAGGATTCAGTCCTACCGAGAAAAACAAAAATTGACCATTGAGGATTTGGCGAATCGAACAAATTTGAGTGAAGAATTCATTCGTGCTGTCGAGGTTGAAGACAGATACCCATCACTTCAACCACTCGTGAAGCTTGCCCGCGCTCTGGGAGTACGACTGGGAACGTTCATGGATGACCATGTTTCCCATGATCCCCTGGTGACACGACTTGACGAACGCACGGAAGAACTCGTGATGCACCCTGATGGCAAGGAGCCGGGACTTCGTTTCCACTCGCTTGGCAAAGGGAAAACCGATCGCCACATGGAGCCGTTCTTTATTGAATTGATGCCGGAATCCGCCAAGGACCACCACCTTTCGTCCCACGAAGGCGAAGAGTTCATCATCGTCCACTCCGGAAAAGTACGGATCAAATATGGCCAGGAAGTGACCATCCTTGAAAAAGGAGATTCCACCTATTTCAATTCCGTCGTTCCGCATAATGTTGCCTGTGCCGGTGATGAAATGGCTGAAATTTATGCTGTTCTCTACTTCCCGGAATAGGGGGCGACATGACAGCACTTCGTGAAATAACCCTCGGCCAACTTTTGGACGAGGCGGTTGAAAAATGGCCTGACAAAGACGCCGTGGTCTATGTGGACCGCGATTTTCACCTGACCTACAAGGAATTTGGCGAACTGGTGGACACCCTCGCCAAAGGACTCATGGGCTTAGGCGTAAAAAAAGGCGAAAAGGTCGCCATCTGGGCCAACAATGTGCCCTATTGGGTGGCACTCCAATTTGCCACGGCCAAAATCGGGGCCATCCTGTTGACGGTCAATACGCACTATCGGTCTCATGAGTTGAAATATCTGCTCCAGCATTCCGAAGCCGAAAATCTGTTCATCATCGGTGAATACCGTGGGCACGACTATCTCGCGTCCGTGTACGACCAGGTCCCGGAACTCAAGGTACAGGAACGCGGCCAGCTTCGGACCGAGACATTCCCTCACTTGAAGCGGGTATTCTATCTCGGCCACGAAAAACATCGTGGCATGTATTCCATCCCGGAATTACAGGCCATGTCCGCCATGGTCTCTAATGAGGAATATGAAGCCCGTCAGGCCGAACTGGATTCACATGATGTCGTAAACATGCAGTACACGTCCGGAACCACCGGATTCCCGAAAGGGGTACAGTTGACGCATTACAACATCGGAAACAACGGATACTGGATCGGCAAGAACCAGAACTTCCAGCCCGGTGACCGACTCGCCCTGACCGTGCCGCTCTTCCACTGTTTTGGTTGCGTTCTTGGCGTGCTCGCCTGTGTGAACCACGGTGTCGCCATGATTATCCTCGAAGATTTCGTGCCGACCGATGTCATGCTCGCGCTTGACCAAGAAAAATGTACCGCCCTGTATGGTGTGCCCACCATGTTTATTGCCATACTCGATCACCCCATGTTCGACCGGTTTGACTACTCGTCACTCCGGACGGGGATCATGGCCGGATCGCCCTGTCCCGTCGAAGTCATGAAACGGGTCATGGACAAGATGAACATGAAGGAAATCACCATCTGTTACGGATTGACCGAGGCCAGCCCGGTCATGAGTCAGACCACTGTCGGTGACAGCATCAAACACATGACGGAAACCGTTGGCCCGGCCATGCCCGAAGTGGAAATTCGCATTACCGATCCAGAAACGGGCGAAGAATGCGCTCCCGGCGTTCAAGGGGAAGTCTGTTGTCGCGGCTACAATGTCATGAAAGGCTATTACAACAACGAAAAGGCTTCGATCGATGCCATCGACACGGATGGTTGGCTCCATTCCGGTGACTTGGGTGTCATGGATACCGATGGGTATCTCTCCATCACGGGCCGTCTCAAGGACATGATTATCCGTGGCGGAGAAAACATCTACCCTCGTGAAATCGAAGAGTTCCTCTATTCGATGGATGGTGTTCTCGACGTCCAGGTAGCAGGTGTTCCCAGTGATAAATTCGGCGAACAGGTCGGCGCATTTGTCATTCTCAAGGAAGACGCGGATCTGGAGCCGGAAGACGTGGTTGATTATTGTCGCGGGAAAATTGCCCGGTACAAGATTCCGAAATTTGTCACGTTCATGACTGAATATCCCATGACAGCATCCGGGAAAATTCAGAAATACAAATTGCGTGATCTTGGGGCCTCTTTGTGGCCGGACGCCTAAAAGATGCCCTGAAGGAGGAGGCTCACAGGTCTCCTCTTTTCCCCTTTCCCCTTTCGAGACTGCATCGACTGGAGAAAGATGGTTCCGTCGTCGCAAAGCCTAATGTACACGGCTTGCGACGACAGGAGAAAAATTTCGGAAAGACCGCAAACAGGTCTTTTCCGATGTGTCTGAAGTATCCCTGAACTGGAGGTATACATGGAACAGTACAAGGAAATAGCACCCCGTCTGGTGGGGTTGCGTGAAGGAATCGGCTGGACCGTCGCCGAAATGGCAGAGCTTCTGGGCCTGCCCGAGGACAAGGTTGCTGAGTACGAATCCGGGACAATCGAAATCCCGGTCGGCTACATGCTGGACGTCTCTCGCCTGTGCCGAGTTGATCTGACCACACTCATTTCCGGCCAGGAACCCCACCTGAAGTCCTATGCCATGGTGAAAAAGGACGAAGGGTACGCCGTCGATCGCCGCACGGACTATGATTACAAATCCCTGGGCTACAAGTTCGCCGGACGTGAAATGGAACCGTTTCTGATTACGGTGCCACCAAAGGCCAAGGAAGACATGGTCGAAACCGCACATCGCGGCCAGGAATTCATCTATGTTCTCGAAGGACGCTTGGAAGTTGCACTTGGTGGCGACTCAATCGCGGTCGAACCGGGGGACTCACTGTATTTCAATTCGGAAACGCCCCACGCCTTGCGCGGCATGGATGGCAAAGAAGTCAAATTCCTTGATGTGATTCTGTAGGGTTGGCTCTTTTCCAGTCAACCCGGACAAAGTTGTTTTTTTTGTATGGACACTCAAACGAGTAGAATTGATTCAGAATCACGGAGATAGTTATCATGTTTACTAAGGAAGAATACGCCGATTACGCTGACTTATGCGCTAGATATAAACCGGAATGCCCTGAAAATTTCAACTTTTCATACGACATTCTGGATGCGATGGAGCCGAAGAAAACCGCGCTTATTCATGTTGATAATGCAGGCACTCGCCGAGAATTCGATTTTGGATTTTTCCAGAAGACATCGAGTCAGCTTGCAAACGCTCTTGTCAAACAGGGCGTCAAAAAAGGCGATCGGGTCATGCTCGTCCTGTATCGTCGGTTGGAATACTGGACGGTGATGCTCGCGCTGCATCGTATCGGAGCACTGCCCATTCCCTCACCGTTTTTGCTGACAAAAAAGGATATTTCGGAACGAGTCAATTACGCCAAGGTCTCGACTTTCATCTGCGAAGACTCCATCTGCGATCGAGTGGATGCGGTTCGAGAAAAATGCCCCGGCTTGAAGCTGTGTGTGCAGGTGGACGGCGAAACCAAGGATGGATGGCAGGACTATGACGCCCTGCTGGAAACCGGCGAACCGTCTTTCCCGCGCACGGCAGAAACGCCCGGCGGTGAAGATCCCATGGTCATTTTCTTTTCGTCCGGAACCACAGGACTGCCAAAGATGGTCATGCACTCGTTCTCATACCCTGCCAGCCATTTCACCACTGGTGCTCTCTGGCACGATCTCGAAGAAGACGACATCCATCTGACCCTTTCCGATACAGGTTGGGGCAAATCCGTTTGGGGAAAACTCTACGGACAATGGATGGCAGGTGCGACCGTTTTTGTCTGGGATTTCCGTGGCCGATTTGATCCGGCCCATCTGCTGCAAATCATGCAGGACAACAAGATCACCACGTTTTGCGCACCGCCCACGGTGTACCGTTTTCTCGTGCGTGAAGATTTGTCCAAGTACACACTCTCACTTCGACATTGCACCACCGCCGGTGAATTGCTCAATGAATCGGTCTTCCACGCCTGGCAGGACGCGTTCAACATGTCCCTGTACGAAGGCTATGGTCAGACCGAAACAACCCTTCAGGTTGCAACCTTCAAATGCATGACGCCAAAACCAGGCTCCATCGGCAAGCCCGTGCCAGGTTGGGACATCGCGCTCATGAACGAAGCAGGTCAACGCGTCCCTCAAGGTGAAGAAGGTGAAATCTGCATCCGTATCGACAAGCCAGTCCGTGGTCTGTTCGATTCCTATCTGGATGAACCTGAAAAAACCGCGTCCGTCAAATTCGACGGTTGGTATCACACTGGCGACAAGGCCTGGGCAGACGAAGACGGTTATCTCTGGTTCATGGGCCGGACCGACGATCTCATCAAAAGCTCCGGGTATCGAATCGGCCCCTTTGAAGTCGAATCAGCTCTGGTCTCACACGAATCCGTTATCGAAGCCGCTGTAACCGGCGTTCCCGACGATGTACGAGGGCAGGTCGTCAAGGCCACCATCGTCCTCGCCCCCGGATACGAACCGACAGAGGAATTGACCAAATCACTCCAAAGTTTTGTCCGTGAATTGACCGCTCCGTACAAGTACCCGCGTGTCATCGAATACGTGGATGAGCTGCCAAAAACCATTTCCGGCAAAATCAAACGGAAAGAAATTCGTGAAGCTGATCTGAAAAAATATCACACCATGAAATAAAAACCTTCAAATTCCAAACACACAACGTCCCAAAAGCACTCGCTTTCGGGACGTTTTTTTGTGTTTTGTCTCCGACGGCTAAGGAAAAGAGATGTCTCCGACGGCCAGAGGGGAACCTCTTGAAAGAGGTTCCCCTCTGGACTCCCTTCCAGAACTTTTTATCGCGCCTTCGGCGAGGCCCCACGACATCCGTTAAGTGGGATTAATGAAACAAAAGAAAAGAACGCTGTGCAGAAACACACCTTTTAAAATGTCTCTATAGAATCTGTAAAAAATGTAATTTTTTACAACGTTCTCCCAAGAACCGCACGAACTGACGCTGCCGACAGCTTCGAGCGAAGCGAGCGATAAAAAGTTTTGGAGAGTCCAGAAAACCTTGTTCAAAAGGTTCTCTGGTGGGTCCAGGGCAAAGCCCTGGTCACGCCGAAGGCGACGCCAAAGGTGGCCCCCGGTAGGGCTGGCACGGGATATGCTGTTGGCAAGGAGTGGGCAAGAATTACCCAAAAACGTTGAAGAGTGAGGGCTGTGATGGCTGTTCAATCGATCGGTTCAAATGGATACATGGATGCGTATGCGCTTTTGCAGGCTGCGAATGAAGAGCAGCAATTGCAAAGCAGGGCAACGGAGATGGACAAGGAGCAGGGAAAGACTTCAGGGAAATCGGGCATAGCGAACGAAATTGAGTCATACCTTGCCAAGATTCCCAAGGGCAAGGATAACAGATTATCTTTTCTGGATGTCGATAAGCACCGTGCTCAGTTGGAGGCAAAATGGGACATCACTGTCACCGCGGACCTCAAGGAACTGGGCGTGGATGTGACCAAACAACTTCCGTTGAGTTATGATCCAGCCACAGGCAAGGTCACCGTTGCCAAGGGACATGAAGATAAAGAGATCATCGACAAATATTTTGAAGATAACCCGGACAAGGTTGATGAATTCAAAACGATTCTGCAATTGGGTAAACTGACGAGTACGGCCAGCGCCAAGTTGTCGCAAGGACAGATGATACAGGATCTTCAGGTCAAATCGATGACATGGTGGTTTGCGGACAATTCCGACCCGACGTCATGGTTTGACGGCGGCGGACTGATGTTCGGACAGGGGCAGACAGCGTATACCGGCCTGAATATCACCGTCTGATCGACGACTCAATTTCATTTTCAACAAAAAAAGGCGTCCTGAGAAGTATCACAGGACGCCATTTCATATGCAATCTGATGAATTTTTCGAGTCGAAATTAGTCTTCGATCACAGTTGCCTTGGTGATGAAAATAGGCTCGACCGGAACGTCATCGTGGAAACCGCTGCGTCCGGTGGAAACTCCCTTGATCGTATCCACGATATCGGTGCCTTCCACGACCTTGCCGAAAACGGCATAGCCCCAACCCTGAGGGGTTTCGGACGAAAAGTTCAAGAAGCCATTGTCCTTGACATTGATGAAGAACTGGGACGAAGCGGAATGCGGGTCCATGGTGCGAGCCATGGCCAAGGTGTAACAGTCGTTTTTCAAACCGTTGTTGGCTTCGTTGACAATGGGTTCACGGGTTGCTTTTTCTTGCATGTTTTCGTCCATGCCGCCACCCTGAATCATGAAGTTTCCGATAACGCGATGAAAAATCAGACCATCGTAAAAGCCATCTTCCACATACTGCTGAAAGTTCGCAGCGGATTTAGGTGCTTTTTCAAAGTCAAGCTCGATGACGATGTCACCCATGCTGGTTTCCATTTTAATCATTGTGTATCTCCTTTGTGCCGGCAATGCCCGGCGTGCTATCATTTGCGCTCCACCGTGTAACAGAGGGACGCTTCACTGGCAAATTGTCGGCATATGCCGATAGATCTTGGACATGATGGAACGGACGATCCGCCCTGCCAAACGAGACCCTGCCCTATTCGGGAAGCAACTCGACTTCATCCGAAATAACGGGACTTGTAAATACGGGCAATCCCTCCTGTGCCACGGGCTCAATAGCCGTGACAGACAGGAGCGACCCCAATTTCATGATATTTTTCTCGATAACGAGTTCTGCTTGTGGTTCAAAAATTTCCGTTTGTTTCGCAACAGACTGTGCCTCTGAAGGGAAATGCACGGGCGCAGGCTTATCGACCAGAGCCGTCAGCATGTACGCCAATGCAAGCCCTGCCACAATCGGCTTGAGCACACGGGAAAAGGTTGAAGATCCACCAGTAGCCATGCGTTATCCTTTGAGAGCCTCGGCGATATTCGCCTGATCCTCTTCGCCAAGATACGGATGCATGGGCAACGCAAAGACACGGTTGGCGATGTTCTCGCAAACCGGGAGATCGCCTTCGGTATACTTCAGGTTGGCAAAGGCCTTCTGGAGATGCAACGGTTTCGGATAATATATCGCTGAGGGGATCGAGGCGTCACTCAATTTGCCCATCAGTTCCGTCCGATGCTCTGAATTCTCGGCCAAGACACAATACTGCGCCCAAACAGAGGTATTCCCTTCAGCGACCGTCGGCGTGGTCAAACCGGGGACAGATGCCAGCAAGGCTTCATAGCGATCAGCGACCTGCTGCCGCTTGATGATTTCACCGGGGAAAATCTCGAACTTGGCAAGCAGAACGGCTGCCTGAATGGAGTCGATACGTCCGTTGATTCCCAACCGGACATTTTCATATCTGTCTTCGCCCATGCCATGGACACGAATCGACAAAAGCAATTTGTGCAACTCTTCGTTGTGGGCAAAAACCATCCCGCCATCACCGTAACATCCGAGCGGCTTGGCCGGGAAAAACGAGGTACAGGCGATATCACCCAACGAACAGACCGGCTTGCCCTTGTAGGTCGCACCAAAGGACTGCGCTGCATCAACAACAAGAAACAGTCCACTGTTGTGAGCCAAGGGTTCAATGGCGTCATAATCAGCCGGCTGCCCAAAAATATCCACGGCAATGACACCCTTCGGGGTCAAATCGGACCGGTTGTCCTTGACGTCAGCAATCTTGCGACGCAAGTCCTCGGGGTCCAGATTATACGTCACGGGATCGACATCCACAAAAACCGGAGTTGCCCCGACCAAGGCAATGCACTCGGCTGTTGCCATGAAGGTGAACGGCGAAGTGAAAACGGCATCTCCCGGGCCAACACCCAAGGCCATCAAAGCCATAATCAATGCGTCTGTGCCGGAACCACATCCGACACCGAAACGAACGGAGCTGAAACTCGACAGCCGCGCTTCAAGGTCCGAAATTTCCGGTCCCATGATATACGCGCCATGCTCCAGAACTCCGTCGATGCCTTCCTTAACGGCGGATTCAATCTCTTTATACTGTGATTTCAAATCAATAAACGGAATACTCATTATGCTACTCACTTGTTGTCTTGATGGGTTCAGCCGGACTTTCTCATGAAAGGCGACCAGGAGACAAGAAATTTACGCGCTACGACGAAGAACGATATTTGCTGGCGGCCGCGACAAAGAGGGGTGCCCACTCAGGGACAGCCACGGCATGAATATGATTATATCCAGCCACTGTATTTTTGTGCAAAAAGCCATCCCAGCCAAGGCCTCCACCGTGCCCCCGACCCATTTTCAACACGGGCTTCAAGGGTGTAGAGGCTTCCGAGACACACAGGGAATAATGAAATTCATGCCCTTCAATACGCGACCCGGTACGGAAAAAAGGATTGTCTTCGACGACTTCGGCCTCGGTATACCCCAACCCCTGGGGCTTAGGACAAAATGAAGTCCCCACAGGAAAAACGCCCGCCATGGGATATGATGTTTCTCGCATTTCCAAAGAATTGCACAACACCATGAAGCCACCACATTCCGCATAGATAGGCAGTCCGGCATTCGACAGAGTCTTCACATGGCGCATGATGGTTGTATTGGCCGCCAGACGGTCGGCAAAAAGTTCAGGGAACCCTCCGCCAAGGTATAATCCGTCGATGGATGGCCATGGCGCATCGGACAAAAGACTCAATCGGACCAACTCTGCGCCCGCGTGTTCAAGGGCTTCCAGATTTTCCGGATAATAAAACCAGAGAGAAGCGTCCCTGACATAGCCGATGCGCACCTTTTTGGAGGCAGGCTGACCAGGAAAAATCGGGCCGGGATCAGGACCAAAGTCCGGGGCGGTCGCGGCACTGTGCAAAATGGCTTCAATATCCAGCCACTCTTCCGCCATATCGGCAAGGGCATCAAGTGCGTGTTGGGCTGTGGCGTCGGATTCATGATCGGTCACCAACCCCATGTGCCGCTCCGGGATCGGGTTTGTTCTGATTTTCGGCAACATGCCCAAAACAGGGACATCCGTATGAGTTTCAATGGATTTACGAAGCACTGATCGGTGTCGCTCTCCGGCCGTGCGGTTCAGAATGACACCGGCAATCCGCAAGTTTGGTTCGAACTGAAGACACCCTTGGAGCACCGCCGCCACCGTCCGTGTCATCTTTGTACAGTCGATAGCCAAAATGACAGGCGCATCAAGAATTCGTGCCAATTCTGCGGTTGAACACGATCCCTGTTCGTCCATACCATCAAAAAGACCCCGGTTGCCCTCCACAAGACACACGTCAGACCCCTGCGATTTATTATAAAAAAGCGCACGGATATCACGCACTGAATGGAAAAACGGGTCCAAATTTGAACAGGAATGCCCCGCAGCCACACTCAGCCACTGCGCGTCAATATAGTCCGGCCCCTTTTTGAAGGGAACCACCTTTTTCCCGGCTCTTTTAAAAGCACGGGTCAAAGCCAGGGAAACAATCGTTTTTCCTGTGCCACCGGACAAACCGGCAAGAATCAGACGAGAAAGCGTGTTCTGCACCATGGCGAATTATACCGTATAATCAAGAAAAGCCTTGCCCAGTATCATGAAGACACGGGCAAGGCCTCAATTACCGAGCTTTGCTAGAGTCTAGTCTTCGCCCTCGGAATGGGCCTGTTTGCCGGCTCCGGCAAGGCCGTACATGGTTGTGGACCCGGAGGACCAGAATACCATTTTTTCTTCCTGGATCAAGGCGGTCAAAATTTTCTTGACAGCACGAGCTTTTTCATCAGGAAAAATCTTGGTGAAGTCATTGAAGTAGAACTTGGATTTGTTCTTTGACTTCGACTCGCAAAAAGCAATGATTTCAGCTTTTGCAGTTTCCATATCGAGTGCCATGATGGACTCCTTGTGAATTGAAAAGAACGGGGTACGGCCGTGAAGACCGTACCCCGAATGTATTTATCTTACCACTTGAACTGAGTGGTCTGACGCCAGGTGTAGTAAGCAGGATCACGGAAGTCATCGATCAGATGCTCGGAGAAGGGCAGGTCGCATTTCTCGAAGAAACGTTCCCAACCAATACGATTGGCCCAGTCGCCCAGACGTTCGTATTTGTTAGCTTCTGCGGCGTAGGTGTCGAGGATCTTCTTGATCACCTTGGTCAACGTAGGCCAACGAGGCGGCTCGTTGGGCACGAAGGGAACCACGACCTTGGAGAAGGCGGGTTTGGTGATACGGTTGGAGATCTTACCACCGACCATGATGGCGATACCGTCGCCTTCACCGTCAGCCAGGGGCAGAGAGGGGCACATGGTGTAGCAGTTACCACAGAACATGCAACGCTCTTCTTTAACAGCAACGGTCTTGTAGGTCTTGCCTTCGATTTCAACCTTGGTCGGACGGACTGCACCAGTCGGGCAGGCAGCAACAGCCAAGGGGATTTCGCACAGGTTGTCCAAGTACTCGTGATCGATAATAGGCGGTTTACGGTGAATACCGAGAATCGCGATATCGGAGCAGTGAACAGCGCCGCACATGTTCAGGCAGCAGGCCATGGAGATGCGAACCGGAGCAGGCAACTTCATGTTGGTGAAATCGTCAAAGACGACATCCATCGTGGCCTTGACAGTACCGGAAGCGTCAGTTGCCGGAGTATGGCAATGGACCCAGCCCTGTGTGTGGACGATATTGGTGACAGCAGCACCAGTACCACCAACAGGGAACTTCATGGAGCCACCTTCGAACTTCTGGGCGTTCAGAAACGCCTTCAGTTCTTTGGCAGCCTCTTCGGTCTCAACCTGGAATTCGAGGTTGTTACGCGTGGTGAAACGGACGAAACCGCCACAGAACTTGTCTGCGATTTCACAGATTTCACGAATATGAGTAACGGTCATCAAGCGAGCAGTTGCTGCGCGGACGGTGTACGTCTTGTCGCCAGACTGGGCAACGTGCAGCAAGATACCGGCTTCGATGATTTCATGGTAGTCCCATTTCCCGAAGTTATCTTTGATAACGGGGGGCAGGTACTCACCGAAGTGACGAGGGCCAATGTCGGAAACCCGACCTTCCATCGGTTTGGCGGGATTGTACCCGGAAGAAATAAAAGCCATATTATTTCACTCCTCTTTTTAGCGCTGGTGACGCTTGCGGAAATCGTTGATATCGCGATCCCAACCACCTTTAACATCATCAGCTTTCCAGAAGATGTAGGGGTTGTGACGAGGTTCCTGAACCTGGCGGGCATCAAACGGAACGCCAGCAGCGTGGACCAATGCGGCCATGCCAAGACGTTTCATTGTTTCACCAACGCGCTCACGGTTCTTGCCTTCTTCCATCCACCAATCCCACACGTTTTCGATGAGATCTTTGATGGACTGATAGTCGTCGTCCTTGTTGACTTCCATGAAAGGCACAAGCAGGGAACCCATCTGGGGACCATCGAGAATCGGAGCTTTTGCGCCACACAGGATGGAGCAACCGCGTTCGTCACCGACTTTCAGTGCGCGAGGCATGGTGTTGATGCAATGCATGCAACGGACGCATTCCTTGTTGTCGATGGTCAATTTGCCATCTTCGTAGGAAATGCACTTGGACGGACACAGATCGACAACTTCTTTCTGGATGTCGAACGGGCCCCAGTCTCTGTCGGCATGGGCGCCGGCATTCGGCGGGAATTCGCCACCGACATATGCGGCAACGGCTTCCTGATTGACCTTGATGTCGTCTTTCCAAGTACCGATGAAGGACAGGTCGGAACGAGCGATAGCAGCAACGCAACCGTTGGGGCACGCATCGAACTTGAACTTGAACTTGTAGGGGAATGCAGGACGATGCAGCTCATCCTGATATTCCATGGTCAGATTGTAGCACAGTTCCTGAGAATCGTAACAGGCGTACTCACAACGAGACATACCCATGCAAGCAGCAGGAGTACGCAGGTTGGAACCGGAACCACCGAGGTCGATGTCCAGGTTGTGGGTCAGTTCGAAGAAGATTTCTTCCAACTGCGGGGTGCTGGTGCCCAAGAACACGATGTCGCCTGTGGCGCCATGCATGTTGGTGAGACCGGAACCACGGAGTTCCCAAATGTCCATCAGATCGCCCAACAGCTTGGTGCTGTACCATTTTCCGTTCGGCTGAGCCACACGGATGGTATGGAAATGAGCTACGCCGGGGAACATCTCAGGTTGGTCACAGTACCGGCCGATAACGCCGCCGCCGTAACCGAAAACACCGACGATTCCGCCATGCTTCCAGTGAGTTTCACCATCGGTGTAGGACATTTCGAGCACGCCCAGCAAATCCTCGGGACAGTCAACGGGGATCTGATAGTCAAGACCCTTCTCGTTTTTGGCTCGAGATGCAGCCTCCTGTTTAATGTCGGATACGAAGCTGGGCCACGGGCCGCTTTCCAGCTGATCCAACAGAGGAGTTTTGTGTTTCGCCATTCCCTTAACCTCCATTTTTGATTAAGATGTTGCCATCAACCATTATTACACTCAGACCGGCAAACAGTGATGGAGATCACTTGATGCCTGAGCGCCTTTCCTACGTAACGCAAGTCCCTTGAATTTCGGTGTTTGCACCGTTATTCACAAGGTGTGCAGAGCTGTCAACGTACTGAATATTTCGGTTTTATGTCAACCGAAATATCCACCAAATCATTGTCACTCCTTCACTTCCGGACCCAACGGACACCCTGTACTGATCATCACATTCCCGCTCCCGCTTGCCTTTGCGGCCCAGCCGGAGTATCGGTCCCGTGGTACAGGTTATGAAACGCATTAGGGATACCGCAAAAGGATATGAGGAGCAACACAAACTTGCAGAAACCAATTACAGATAAAACACGCTGCCGACGTTGTGGCGATTGTTGCAGAAAAGGTGGTCCGGCCCTTCACACGGCTGACCTCCCATTGATTCAGGATGGAACCATTGCCCTGACGGACATCGTCACCCTGCGCCCCGGCGAATGGGTCTACGATCAACCGAAGCAGGCGGTGGCTCCGCTTTCCGAGGAAATGCTGAAAATCAAGGGACGTGACGGGACATGGACCTGCATGTACTTCAGCCCCGAAGGCAACACCTGCGGCATGTACAGTACCCGGCCCATCGAGTGTGAAGTCCTTTTTTGCGAGGACATCGAGCCACTCAAGGCTATGTACGAGAAGGACCGTCTGAAACGCGCCGATCTGATGCCCGAAGGACACCCCCTGCTGGCACTCATGGCCGAACACGACGAGAAATGTGCGCCCCACGCCATGGAAATACTGGCCAAAGCTGCCCGTGATGGAGATCATCAGGCCGGAGAAGATCTGAAAGAAATGGTCGTTTTCGATCAGGAAATTCGCCGTCTGGTCCCTGAAAAGACCGGCATGTCCGTGGATATGAACGATTTTTTCTTCGGAAGACCCCTGAGAATACTGCTCGCGGGCATGAACATAAAGACATACGAAGCGGGTGGAACTCTCCGCTTTGGTTTCAACGGTTAGGAGCGATCCATGAAAGATGAACGAGGCCATTATTATACCCCATCACTACAACATCCCGAAGTCCGCATGTACGTCCGGACCAATGGTGATGATATAGAATTCAGACTGTACAATCCCAAGGAACCAGTCATCTGGGAAAAGCATAAATGGATGCCATACGCAGCCATCGAACAGGCTGCCGCCATGTTCCGTGAACGTGGAACCGACCGCAACCCCTTGGCTCTCTATGACATGGACATTGCCAAAACGTTGCTCCAAAAAGATTGATTCAACGCCTTTATTCCAACACAAGCAGCCGTCCAGCCACCCAAGCCGGACGGCTGCTTGTGTTTCAAAAGATGCCCATATGGGATTTTTTCCCGACAGGTCCTTCGGACAACGGGAACATCCCCTATTGTCAGAACCACGCAAATATGTGTTTTATAGGGCACATGATTTGATAATTGTTTTCCCGGCGTTCCCCGCCGGGGACTCCCCCGAAAGGCTCCAAACACCGCCATGGAGCCTTTCTTTTTGTCCAAGACACGAGAATCTGTCGGACACGACATTCCCCCTGACTCAAAAACGCTCAAACTCTCCGTCAGCATCCACATTGGACGGAAGCGATGGTGCTGATGCAGAAGGCATGGACTCCACCGACGACTCGTACTCACGACCAGCTTGCGAACCAAGCGCAGTCATGCCCGGATCATTCTGCAATGTGAAATAGCCGACGATCTGTTGCAACTGCATGGCCTGGCCAGACAACTCCTCAGCGGTAGAGGACGTTTCTTCCGAAGCCGCTGCATTTTGCTGCACCACCTGATCCAACTCCTGAATCGCCGCACTGACACGACTGGCTTCAGTCTTTTGTCCGCGAGTAGTCGCCGATATTTCCTGGATCAATTCGGCGGTCTTCTGAATATCCGGCACCAACTTTTTCAACATCTTCCCTGCCGTGTCAGCCACTTCCATGCTGGATGAAGACAATTCACTGATCTCGCTCGCGGCCACACCGGAACGCTCGGCAAGTTTTCGGACCTCGGCAGCGACAACGGCAAACCCCTTGCCATGTTCCCCGGCCCTCGCAGCCTCTATGGCGGCATTCAACGCCAACAAATTGGTTTGGCGGGCAATTTCTTCAATAATCGAAATCTTTTCGGCAATATCCTT
Organism: Pseudodesulfovibrio sp. JC047; assembly: GCF_010468615.1. NCBI lineage: Bacteria > Pseudomonadati > Thermodesulfobacteriota > Desulfovibrionia > Desulfovibrionales > Desulfovibrionaceae > Pseudodesulfovibrio > Pseudodesulfovibrio sp. JC047. The sequence continues at coordinate 30,994 of NZ_WUEH01000021.1, forward strand.
CATCGCCGAAACCGCCTGGGCCACGGCCGCACCACCAGACTGGGCATCCCTGGCCGCTTCACGCGCCAAAGATTCAGTTTCCTTGGCATTTTTGGCATTATTATTGATACTGGTACTCATTTCTTCAATGGCTCCAGACAACCGTTCCACATCCGAGGCCTGAGTATTGGCCCCCTGCGCCAAGGTTTCAGCAGTTGCCGTCAATTCTTCTGACCCCGAAGCGACATTCTCACTGCCAGTGTGAATATTCCCAACCACCTGATGCAAATTTTTCACCATGGAACTGAACGATGTCCTAAGTCGAGCCAATTCCCCGCTGAACCGACCGGAAAAAGCAACAGACAAATCTCCATGAGCCACAGCTTCCGAGGTCTCGACAATCACGGCGAGAGGCCGAGTCACAAGTTTTCGAATAATGATGTAAATAAGCAAGAGGATGACCACCAATGAAACAAGACCTACAACAAGAACTTGCAGTTGCATTGCTCTGGCCTCGACCAGAAAATCAGATCGTTCCCCGGAGAGTGCCACAATCCACCCAGTTGCTCCAACCTGCCGAAACGCCATATATTTCACACTGTCATTCCAGATGTATTCGAGAAATCCGTTTTTTTCGCGAAGACTGGTCTGAATGAATGGGTATTTGCCAAGCTCCTTGAAAACCAAACTTTCGTCAGGATGTGCCAAAGCTCGCCCATTCGCATCAAAAAGAAAACAGTACCCATTTTCTCCGACCTTGATCGATAACAACCGACGAGCAAACCCTTCACTCAATACGGACATACCGACATAGCCGACAATCCGTCCGTCTTTCCGCACAGCCCGGACCAACGCCACTCTCGGTTTTTGGCTCACCGGCGACAATTTCAATTTCGAAATGAACGAGTCTTCTCCTCGACCGATCACCGCGGAATAATACCCCCGAGATCTATAATTTTTCCCCCGACCACCCGAATTGGTCGTGACGACACTGTTGCCTTGCGCATCATGCACAAAAAGGGATTCCAGCATCGGATCATTCTTTTTGGCAATTGTCAGCCACTCGGTCGCAGCCTGCCAGTCTCCCCCATCGGCCGCGTCGATCACCATGGGATTTGTTGCGGCAAGCTCCAAAAAGGCCATTTGGTCTCTGATCCAACTATCAACCAGATCGGTTGCGCTCCGGGCGTTTTGCTCAAGCGTTTTCTGAACAATGGACAAAGCCATTCCCTTTGTCCCGACATTGACGTTGATCCAAAAAAAAGCCACCAAAATGACCATCAAAACAGCCAAAACAGCCACCAGCCTCTGCCCAATCCCAATTTTGCCGAGTTTCATGTATTCCTCCACTTGATATGCAAAGTGCTATAAAGCGCATAGCTCGCGATCTATTATATTCTCGAAAAAGAATGTGTATGAAAACTGAAACACTGTGGCGGCATCTGAAAAGACAAAACAGGTCAATATAACGAACGTGTTGCTCAAGACTGTCATCGAGCAGAAAGGCGTCGCATCCATAGCAACACGTCAAATGACACGAAAAACAACGCCATCACGTGGCACCACCGGGGCTGAAATGTCAGAAGCGCCGCTTCAACGACATCCCCCAGTCATACCACCATCGCCAATCCTGATTTTCTCTTGAAAGTATCCCGTGACAACACAGCACAAAGCCCCGCCGGGTGTTCATTTTTGCTGATGAATTGGAATACGAATAGGTGATTGCATACTTTTGCAAGCACAGCAATATAATATATTCTATTTCGATAAATAACGGGACTCAAATCACACTAACACAGTAGGGTTAAAGCGTAACGGAGAATCAGACAAAAGAAAGGTTCTCTTTAAATATGAAGAAAAGGAAAAAACAACTCGACACGGCTTGAGAGAGGAGAAACGGACTCTCAACCGACTGAGTCTTCGAGGAAACCAGAAAAAGGCGGGGTACGCTATTCATCGTACCCCGCCATGACTCTCATTGGACTCAAAAAGGGCAGCCACTGAAAAAGGCTTTCCTCCACCTCGCCCCTTTGGACAACCCGGGGTATTCATGCACGAAATCGCCAGAAACGCATCAGTTTTTCCGGCCTGCATGAATAGACTCGGGACTGACCACCGGTTCACGACCTTCAGTGCTCCCTATTGGAACATAGCTCCCAAACCACCGAGCAGACCGGCAACCAAAACGGATAAGACGCAGAGAATAAAAATGGCTGGTATTGAGGCAATAACCCATTTCACCATGAATCGGCACATGTTCCACATAGACATGTCAATATTCTTTACAGTCACTGTCTGAATTTCATTGTCCACAGTCATCACTCCTTTTTTAACGGATACAATTAAAAAAACGGAAAACACATAGCAAAATAAATGGTTAATTACCAGAAAACAAAATCCACCATACAAACCGATCCCCCAAAAGCCATAAACACAAGGACTCTCAAGCGTTGAAAGGACACGCATCGAGACAGAAGGCTTGCCCTCTGCTTCAACGTGGAAAACGGTATGTGATTTCAATGAAAAGACTGACAGCGCATTCAGCCTAACTGATGATATTTGATTGGCCCGACTCACGCTCAAACACACAAGGGCTTTTCGACAGCAGCCAGTCATTGGAGCCTAATGCTGATTGCGTGAAATTCTGGGACTGTGGAGACACTGATTCGACAGCTTGATGGAAGCAAATTTCGCACGGGTTCCCTCAAATCCATTCAAAACTCGGAAACCCAAAAAGCGGCTTACGATTTTCATCGTAAGCCGCTAATTTTATTCTGGTAAATGGGGGAACGCATATCATGAACACAACATCCTAATTATTAAACATTAACGAATTCAGCTTCGATTCAGTTACGCACATAGTTACTCACAAAACTCAAAAATTTCTTTCTTTCCAAAAAAACTTCAACACGAAAAAAGAAGAGGCAAAACAGAATATTGCAAAAAACACCAATACTTCTGTCTCTCGCATACGTCGTTCGAATCGAGCTACCAATTACTTTTTACCTTAATAGCCGCCAACACAATTTCTCCGAGCTACTTAAAACAACATGCTAATATCGTACAACAAATTCAGAAATCCCAAAATCTAGCACTGATCCACTCAAAATTTCTCAACACTAAAGATACCCATAGTCGGTGGACTCATAGTCGTCTAAGCGAGCACGTTCTTTAGCATGAAACAGCAACAAGAATCACAGATCAAAAAACTTTTTGGAGTAAACTTGCGAGCTATTCGAAAGGATGAAGGGTTAACGCAAGAAGCCCTAGCACTAAAATGCGGACTAGACAGAACTTACATTGGGGGAATTGAACGAGGAGAACGCAACGTCAGCCTTATCAACATACACAAAATAGCTGACGCTCTTGGTATTTATCCAACCTCTTTATTAAATTACCCAATTCCAAAGTAAAGGAGTTAATTATGTCAAAAAATTTTCTCGTTCAGGCTGTTACCCATGACAACCATTTGGAAGCGGTAAAACAGGTACTCGAAATCCCCAACCCGCAGCGGGTAATTATTAGCGCCGCCTTCATGACTAAGAGAGGGCTCTCACTTATAAGAAAGAATCTTGAACCCATTGCTGCACAAGCTACAATCCTAACTGGCATACGTAACGGAATTACATCCGCACAAGGCTTGCAAGAAAGCATAGAAATTGGTTGTACTACTTATGCTGTGGATACAGGATCACGCTCAGTTATTTTCCATCCCAAAATATACTTTTCTTACAGCAACACCGAAATGCGCGTAATTATCGGAAGTGCGAACCTAACGGTTGGTGGTCTTAATTCAAATATCGAAGCAAGCCTTTTCCTTACATTAAAGATGGATGACTCCGAAAATCGCGACCTCAAAAGTGAACTAGAAAGTAAAATTGATGGTATGATCTCTGAATACAACAAAAACGTATTTCAAATCAATGATAACGCCTCCATACAACAACTTTTCGATTCTGGACGAGTTGTTGACGAAAGCGTTACCCGGCCTCCAACGATCTCAGGCTCATCTAACAATCGTGATTTAGACACCATTGGGAAAATGAATCTTAAAAATCAACTTGTTACAACATCTCCCGTTCTTGGAGTAACTCCCACAGGAGGTACAACAATATCGGGACGCTCAAATTTAATAAATGTGTGGGAAAGTGGTCCATTGGTTCGCCGAGACTTAACTATTCCGACCGGAACCAACACTAATCCTACTGGCTCCATGCTCTTCAAGAAGGGAGCTATGGAGGGCATAGATCAGCGACATTATTTCCGAGATCAAGTCTTCAATGAGCTAGACTGGAGACTGGACACGACCTCAGGAACTCTTGGCAAGGAACAGGCAGAAGCCCAATTCCAACTAGTAATCCGTGATATTAACTATGGAATCCATGATTTAAGGCTGTCACATGACAGCCGAACTGATACTCGTACTTATGAACAGAGAAACAGTATGACTAGAGTCCATTGGGGAAGTGCAAAGCCGATCATCGCAAGGGAAGATCTTTTAGGACGAACCCTCACCATGTACCGTAATGAACTGTATCATGGTGTATTCGTCATTGAAATTGACTAAATCTATTTAGAAGGCACGCGTTGTCGTCGGCTTCGAAGTTTGTTCCACGCGCTCAAAATATTATCTTGTTCGCATGCACTCAGACCGAGTGTGCTAAGTATAATCTTCGACTGCTGTTCTAAGACTAAATCCATCGGTAAAGATCTAATGGCTTTATCCAAACCTTGAACGTCCTCTGGAATATTTGCAGCCGTTGGTATTAAAAGGCGTTCAATCTCAGAGGGGACTAATTCAAGAACACCTCCACCATAAAAACGGCCTTCAAGTTCGGCACTTAGTGCGGTTAACGAATTCACAAAATTAAATACGAGCTGATTCGCGCTACCTTCTTTAATACGTATCCGGTATGCAGTATCCGTCGTATAAGCTTGAAGCTTGTTAAGTATCAGACGGGGTGCATTATGTGAGCGTTTCAGCATCCCTACTTCTGTGGAGTAAACAGATGGGACCTCATACCAAGGTTTGCGAATGCGACATTTGTAGCGGGTATGCAGTTTATCAGTTTCTCCTTGCTGTATATATGCCATCCCTTTGGGGTTTTTCTCTACGCTAGTATCTTGAAACCAAAGGAAATTAGTGGGCTTGCCATTTTTTGCATTTTCACGATGTTGATCCTTGTCATAAATTACACCGGGACAATGATCACTTCGCCCAAACATCGGATGTGCCCATTGTTCCAAACCGAATTGTTGAATGGTTTTGTCGTGGACTAAAAAAAACTTATTCGCGCCAGTCACAATCCCGACATCTACTTTAGCAATATCGTTGAACCTACGAATTGCTTTCTCCTCAAGCAACCCATCAAGAAGTTCAAGGGTAGAAGGGTCCACAAGCGCCCTGGTCCATTTGCCCTCAATCGTTTTCCCATTAATATGGCGAGGGGCATTGAATAACTCATCAGGATCTATCTTTATAAATTCACGTCCGCGAACAGGATAAATCCCGAGCCCCTTAGCTTTGTCACGTGGGCCGCGCTTCTTTTCTGCTAGCAACAATACTGCCCCTTGCAGCGTACCGGGAAACCATAACTCTTCTGGGTCAATGATCACCAGCTGTCGCGCCTCTTTGCCAAGGAAAGTTCGCAATGAGCTCGCATGCATTACATGGAGGACTTCTGTGGGGACAACCATCGCAAGACGACCGCCGGGCCGAAGTAATGCAAAGGAAGCCAAAACAAATGGAACCCAAGCATTGGTATGTTTCGTAAATTTGCACCCTAATTTTTTAAATATCTGTTCTGCGCGTTCTTGGAAAAGAGAAGGAAGGTACTGATAACGTATAAATGGAGGATTTCCGAGGACAGCATCAAACACAACCTTTTCCTTTTCAATTGCGTCAATAGCCCATCCTAAAAAATCGCTATTTTGAATATTAATATTCTTTAGCCCAGAAGCCGTTGCACATTCGTATGCCTTGCATGCTTCATCATTATCAATTTCAAACCCCAACACATCTGGATTGTCGCAAGCTGATGCAATCTTATTTAAAAAAACGCCATCGCCACAGCTAGGTTCCAAAACAGATTGAGGATCCTTTTTGGCGACCCATCGAGCAAGAAAGTCAGCAAGGTCGCCGGGTGTATAGTAACCACCACGTAATTTTTGTTCTGTCTGGGATTCTTTAAAATTCAATGTGTCGATCCTTCTATCTAAACCAAGCATGGGATAACAATCGCCTACGAACAATAGTTGGTAACAAAGTTTAAACCATATCTACTTTTGGGAGTTCAAAGAATAATTGTTTCAGATGGCTTTAACTAATTTTTCACTTCGCTCAAAATAGCGTTCTTCATCTTATGGTCCATCATCTCCCAAGCCAGAATTACCGTTTTAGTATATGTTTCTAACTTGCCAGAGGTGAATTGTCTGCTGATGGTGGTTTCATGCTTCCCAGTAAGAGCGGACAATTCTCGAGCAGAAAGCCCCGCCTCTTTCATACGAATCTGCCATGGATGACCTTTCATGGCTGTATGCCTACCAGAGGCTACTCCTTAGCACAACGCTAATTTATACCGACCATATATTGGCTATGGCGATCATTCTTCAGGCAGACGGCCATGAAGCTCGAAGGGATAGAAAACAACCATCATGACCCTTTTGCCGAATTCAACTTCCTCACTTGTGGAGGTGCAAAGTCTTTTGGATGGGAAATACAGTACAAAGAGAATGGATCACGCCTTTCATCCTTTTCATGCGGCAAAACATCCTGCCCCGGTTGCAACGACAAGGATAAGGAAAGGACAGCTCGAAGGTTCTTCAACAAACTATTAGCGGCAGCAACAGCCCAAGGGATTAAACGTTTTTGGGCCTTTGTCTTTACCTTTCCAGAGGCGATTGAAGCCCAATTTCCTAAAGGTTCAAAAGAGCGCAAAGCCCTCCTCTGTGAACTCAAAAAATTTGAGCGTAAGTTGTTTGGCCTTAAGACTGAGGATGGTTTGTTTGCATACGCCAACATCCATGCGGTTGGAGACACCAACCTTATGCGTGACCGTTTCCACGTCCATAGTGGCGTTTTGCCCATAGCAATTCGCAGGGTGAATAAAAAACCACAAGTCATCAAATGCGATATACAAGGTAAGATTGATGTCGATGTTACAAGGGAGTTGCTTGCGGACCATCTAGAACAAGTATTTCCAGGAATTGATCGAAGTCTTGTTCAGTTCAACGTCAAATACTTCCGTCTGGAATCAAAACGAAGTGTCGCTCAACTCGCTCACCGCCTCAAGTATGATCTTCGGGGATTCGGGAAGGATGTTGAAAATGCCCCTATCTTTTTCGATGAGAACCACGGCCTGGTGGTGCTTGATGGGGGGAAAGACGACTATGGCATTTATACCGTTCGCCAAGTCGCTCTTCGCTGGAAATGGATTCGAAGTCAACGCGACCTTAGGACATGGGGGTTGCTCAACCAGTGGAATAAATATGCCGAGCTACTTGGCGTAGAATACAAGGAAGACCCTGAACCCGAAATCCAAAGCGAGACGCCCGTCTCCATCGTCAGGGCAGTCGGGCGGAGATGGATTCACGAAAGAAGTCGAATCAAGTGGGTCAACGAAAAGAAAGCCTATCGCCTGTCTGGCGAAGAAATCACCAAAATTGAATGGGGCCGCAAAGGGTCCGAAGGGAAATGGCAACCAAAACCAAAGGAGGTTCCCAGTGAATAAGTGCGCTTTATGGTTTGCCCTGCTCTTAATCGGTCTGCCCCTTATATTCCCTTCTACATCCAAGGCGGGAGGAATAGCCGTAGCTGATGCGGTCTCCCACATGTACGAATCGATGGGTTTAGAAAAAACTGTGCAGCAATTGGAAACGGCTCTGCAACAGCTTGAATTGGTTCAGAAGTACACTGACACCATCGAAAGCACTTACGAAAAGGCTCATACCAATTACAGCCGCGCCAAGGGCGTCTATGACGACCTTATGGCCGTCAAAACCTTTTACGATAAGACCAAGGCGTCCTGGATGGGACGCTATGAGAAGTACAAAGGATTTTATGATGCCGTGTCAAACCCAGACAAGGCTATCGAAGATTTTGAAGACCTCCTTGATGATGCTTTTGTCGACCCGCGCAGCATTGATCCTGACAAATGGAAAAGTCTCATGAATCGACAATTTGATCTTCGTCAACTGGCTTTGAAGGAACTTTTAGATAAGTCGGAAAAGACAACTCAAGGCATGGGGGCACGTGTTGAAAAGGCTCAAGAACTCGCCAGAAGTATTGATTCCACCAACAGTGAGAAGGATGCTGCAGACCTAAATAACAGGCTCTTATTGGAAATCCTTCTTGTCCTTCAGGACATGCTTGCTTTGGATGCTCAGTATCAGCAATCAATGGCCGCTCTCAAATATGATGGTGTGTCCGAACAGGCCATCAAAGCCAGACAAGACAAACTCAAGGAAGTCACACAGCGACTTGAGGACCACCGGCGCTTTGAAGAATTGCTCATTGAAAGTGTCGGAGTCGAAGAAAATGATTCCATTTTGGAAATAATCAATAAAGCTACAGGACTTTAAAATGAAAACTCTCGCACTGATGTTGGCATTGCTTTTGGTCGGTTGCAGTTCTGATTCTGATGAATTTAAATATGAAAAGCATAAAACTCTTCCCTCATGGGGAATTTATGATCCTTTATTTGAGGAACCAAACCAGGGCCATAAACGACTTGAAGAACTACAGCAGGAAGCCCTTGATATTGACGAGGATGATTCCATTCTGGACGTCATAAACAAAGCAACAGGAGGATTTTAATAATGACTGTCTCAGCTTCAATATACAATTCTCTCACTATAAGTTTAAGCCGATTCTATCTTGAAATGTACCAAAGTATGATGGACAGCTTCGGCATCTTTTTTCATTCCGTCTTTGTCTTGTATCTCGTGTACACAGGGTTTCAGTATCTGTATGGAGAGAAGGACGGGAAAGATGCAAAAGACATCTTCATAACCTGTCTTTTGGTTTCGAGCGTTTATGTACTTGTCCTTCAATCGGCTGGATATTTTAATTATGTAATCCGGCCAACATTTGATCTTTTCACCGATCTTTTGACATTCTTGTTTGGCATTGTTGAAAAAGTCAGCAGCCAGAATCCTACGGCTACAGGTCAAGCTGCTTATCTTAAAGAAATTAATACGATGACAGACCTTTTTACAGGTCTTGATATGATGGCTTTGGAATTTATCAAGAGTTGTAAAGGCCTTTTGCCGTCATCCTGGAGCCTGCTTAATCCGGCTTGGGCATTCATTACTCTGTTGGCTATTCTGCTTTTGATCGCCGCCTACTTGATCATGTATTGTGCTTTCATTTTTATGTTCATCCTAAACTATTTTATGATGTGGCTTCTCTTTTATGTTGGTGGAATAGTCCTGCTTCTTGCCTGTTTTAAAAAAACGCGTGGCATTTTTTGGGGATGGCTTAAAATGCTGTGCAACTTTGCATTGACTGCAATATTCACGGCAATGGTCGTTGCTATTTGCTACAGCGGAATTAGCCAAGCCGTGTTTAAAATGTCGACCTACACCACCAATACAATTGATTTTACCGGCGATTTCCTTGGTTTGTTTATCTGGTGCATCCTTTGCTTTGCTATCACACTCAAGACTCCTGAAATTGCCGCAGGATTGACTAGCACTGTGGCCGGAAGCACTGCCGGAATTGCCGGCATGGCTTCCATGGCCGGAGGACAAGCTATGACAGCAAGCCTCACAGCTGGCACGGCAGTTGGAAAAGGACAACTTTCGATTGGGAAAGCAGTATATGGAAACCGAGACGCCCTTTCTGGGGGTTTTAAGAGTGCCACTGATTATTTGAACGCAAAACTCGGAATACAAGATCCGAGAAAACCCCGTTAAAAACAATGGTTCGCCTTGGTGTTCTCAACACCAAGGCGAATTTGTTCTCTAATACAATAGGAGCTTCTATGATTTTAAACAGTAAACAGACGAGACATAACAAAAGTGAGCCTAAAATAACTCAAAAAGAAATTGATACTCTGGTGGCAGACAAAAAAGCTTTTTTCAAAAAATTGGAACCGGGAAAAATGCCCACTCCAAAAGTGGCCAAAGAATTTCAAGCGTTAAAAAGGAGGGTTCAAGATGTCCTGCGGAGATACTAAATTGGATAAATCGGAACTGAAAAGGCGAGCACGGGTCTTTCGTAATGCTAGCGCTTCCTGCGCCATCGAGGGTTTGTATTTGAGCAAAAAGGTCAAAAAAGAAATCTGGTCCTTATTCCTAACAGGTCTTTCGAGTGATGAATGCGTTGAGATATTTAAAAAGAATAGAGGCTTGTAGCTAAAAGGCTATTGAGAGGTCAGGCTGATGGCCTTTATACGGTCGGAAGCCTCCCTTGCTTGTCGAACCGGAAACCGGTTCCGTTCTCCCTTCGGTCGAGAACCTGGGGACACCCCTTGGAACCCCGTCAACCCAGGAAAGGCCCGCTGCAAGCGTATAGTGACCGAAGGGAACGGAGGTCAACACAGTATGCAAAAGCGCGCCTTGAACCGCGTAACGAAGCGAAGCGCTATACGCATTCTGATAGCCTTACGACTTCATAAGAGGCTTTGCCTCGTCCTCTCACTGGTTCTTAATAAAAATCAAAAAAAATGATTTTAAAAAAAGGAATCGATCATGAATGACAAAACAACAAAGATTAATGTCAAAGTTCCTCGGAAGTATGCACAACGGAAATACCTTGATGCCATAGGGATGGGACTTTTTGATTTGGCTATAGGAATTAGGCCGGAGCAGGACGATGTGGAAGTTGATGATTTGATCAGCGCTCGTCTGGTTCTCAGCCCTAAAGCGACTCAATATTGGGAAAAATTGCTTCCTAGATACCAACACAACCAAAGACGTCTAATTCGTGAAGCATTGCATCTTATCTCCCTAGAGCCGGAATGCCAGCTTCAAACTCGCATTTAAAACGGTGAGGCTTCGGTTAATGACCGGAGCCTCATTCAAAAGCTATGGACACAGGCCTTAATGACGAGAACACAAGTCTTAATGCAAGGGATACAAGTCAAAAAGGTTGGGACACAATGAAAAGACACAGAGATACACTCGATTTTGGATGGGACACAAATTGTGCTTTTTTATGGCTTTTAATATATGTTCAATCATCTAAATAAGTTACGCTTTTGTCTGGTGTCTGAATACCATTACTCGGCAAAATTGAATCCAATGAAACATTGATTTTGTTTATGGCAGGATACGCACTTTGCCAGACAAAGTGCTATTTGCTGGCGCAAATCCTGCCTTGTCAGTCGACAAGGAGAGGGGGCAACCCCCTTGCTGCCTTTGGCAGCTTCACCCGCTTGGGCCTTCCCTAAAGGGTCCCGGCCAGGAGGCTTTTATGAAATCGAATAGAGTCACAGTTCGTCTTGATGAAAATATGCTTTTAGGACTTGAGAAACAAAAAAAGGAACTTGAGGCCCACAGCTTGTCTGAGTTGATCCGTGAAGCTGTGAAATCTTGTTTGCAAAGTGATCAACCTCAACTGAGCCGTGAATTGGTTGAAGAGTTTACGGCATGGCGCAAAGAATTTCATGGTGTTGGTTCCAACTTGAACCAAATCGCATACCGAATGAATTCAGGTCACCCGCAGGCTTCCCAGCAGGTGCTTGAAACTCTCAAGGAATTGAGCGCATCTTTTAAAAAGTTGGCTGAAGATTTCAAGAAGGTGCGTCATGGCTTCGACTTCTAGAAAGGACTCGGATGAATTTCGCGTTGGCCGAGCTAAGCGGAGTCGCGCTGGTTCCCTCCACTTTTCGCAGACCAGCAATGCCAAAGCTAGAAAAACTTCAGGCAAGCCTTCATCAAAACGTTATACCCCGCAAGCGGTGGTTAAAGTTGCGGGATGGGCAACGGCCCCTTCATCAGTCAAAAGAATGTTGGATTACATCGGACGAACCGAAGGCAAGGAAAATCAGGAGTTGGTCGACCTTGAAGCTGAAGATGGAGTCTTGCGTCGGGGGCAATTGGAAGTCGATGAGATTTACGATGAATGGAAACACGATTTTAAACGCAAACCACAACATGTGAAGAAACAGCCTCGTCATGCTGTTCATCTAATCTTATCTGCCTCAGCCAAACTGAATGAAGATAATATCGGCAAAACTTTGAAAGCTGCCCGTAGGGTGGCCGAAAAACATTTCGGGGAACCTGGCTATAAATATGCACTCGGAGTTCACCAGGACGGCAAATATCCGCATGTTCATATGATTGTGAACACCGTCAACACAGACAGGCAGGCCCCCAAGCTTCGGCTTGGGAAAAAACAAATTTTTGAAATGAGGCAGTCGTTGGCCACAGAGTTAACTAGGGAAGGCTTAGATCATGTTGCCACCAGAGGAAACAGCAAGGTCCGAAATCCAAAAACTAAGGGGGCGAAGCCCAATTCATTAGCCAAGGTCAAAAAGGTCTTGACCAAAATGGACAAAGAACAACGTCAGTTCGAAAGAGCGCTCACTCGAAAGAATCCACGAATCAATGCCATCCAGCATCGCCAACAACAAGCCAAGGTGCTGGATACATTACGTGCCCAGGTCAAAGACGACAGCTCTTTGAACAAAGAAGAAAGGTTGGAAGCTTTCAACCGGCTTCGCAAATTCCGGCGCGGCATCGAGAAGAAGGGAGTTAATGTGAAAATTGAGATACAAGCAACCGTCAATTTTTATGAAGTTCAGTTCAAAAAATGGAAAAAGAACGCCGAGCAGTTTAAGACAAACTATTACTTTCAGGGGAAGAAGGGACAAAAGGACGTGGCTTCAAATTTTGATGAAAAGAGCATGTTTTTACAAAAGAAACTGGAACGGTTTTTGAGAAAAGATTTGAAGCAACAAAACATTCCTGTTGAGGTGAAGAAAGCCATCCACAAACAGCTTCGTCCGCGGCTTAATGAAATAAAGAAAGTTCGCGAAATGAGTTTGGGAAACAGGCAAGCTTTTATAAAATAACGACTTGCATCCATTGCGGTCTCTTAGTATGCCCCGGAGAACTTAGATTCTATAAACAAAGGGGGATATATGCCTAAGAAAGTATTAATATTGGTTCAGGCACTTTTGGTTCTTTGCCTCGTGGGGTGCAGCGACAAACTCTCCAAAGAAACAGCAAAAGAGGTTCTTGAAAAGGACCTTATCGCTAAGCAGTCTAAGCGTTTTAGGAGTATTACTTTTGAGAAAGGCTCAGCCGGTTTTGAGTATTTCCAAAAAATGATTGCTGAGGGAAATTTTGAATTCAAAAAGAAGGAAGAACTTTGGAATGTTTTAAGTAAAGAACCATTGTTTGAAAAGATCTATTTGCCAAAGTCTGAGCTTGCTGGTGTGTTCGATAAAATCATAATTCGGGATGATCTTACTCTTACGAAAGCTACGGCGCTTGAAATCATGGAAAAAGCAATGAGGGGAAAACACAAGCTACAGCGCACAGTATTTTGTATTGTTGATTGTTGGATCACTCGTGAAGAAGTGCAAATAATTGATTCCGTTCTTAATGATGAAAAGGCGGGAACAGCAAAGGTTAAGTTCACCATTGCCGAAGTACCAATTGCTCCGTATTACGAAGAGCTTTTGGGCCTTGCGAAATCTGATCCGAAATTCCTTTCTAGGGTGTTTCAACTGAGAAAGCCCTATACGACTGAAGCTATGTTGAAAAGGTATGATGAAGGTTGGACAGTTGAATCTAAGTTTTTGTAAGGAAAATAAAAAAAGTCATCGCCGTTGGCAGTACACATTTTGAGTGAAGAAAGTGTTCCTGAATTTATTCTGTGGATTTGCTTTATCTATAAACGTTATGACGCGGTTTCGCCAGCAGGCGGACCGCGTCATTCTTTTTAAGGCCTGATAGAAATCTAGTGTTAACCACCAAGGCAAATAGATGAACAATTGATTAAGATTGTTTTTGTTCTCCCAAAACGTGCCTCACTTTCTACTCAAAATTTAGCACGAAAAAGTATTACTTATTTCGTGACAGGTAGTTCCATTCACCAACGCGTGTCGCCTTGCTCTAAATATGTCCAATCGAAGCCCTATTTAATCTATGTTCGGCAAGTCTTTAGCAAGTCCAAGGCAAATGAATTCATAATTGTCAGAATTACTATCGAGTTGGAAATCTTCAAATTGAGCATGATGTGCGATAATCTCTGGAGCAGGTAGCCCATTAGGTTCTTTCCCACTCACAAATCCGTATACTTTCTTGCTCCCTCTTTTGTTGTGAATCATCACGTATGCATTTATATTTGCAGAATTGATCCTCTCAGAACGCTGGGCAACATGACAAAAGGTCCAAGCCATTTCTTTTTCATTTTTTACCATAGTCGGAGCATCGGGCAGGTGTTTAAGAGCTTCTTCTAAACGATCTGAGAATACTTTGGAGTACTCAATATTGAGATATGAACGTTGGTTAATATCCAAATATGACTCAGGCAATGTTTCCAAATCAAAATCTTCACCAACCAATGAAACAATCGTTCTTAACCACGCTTCATGTTGGCCTTGGGTTGGCGCTGGATTATCCAACAGACGCTCAAGAATCAATTGGCGAATGGTGACGCTCTCTACATTTCCCTTATAGTATATTAAACTATCATCTTGAGAGTAGTATCCAACCTGACAAGATTGATCAAAAGAGTAAAAGCCGCTGGTGACGTGGACAGCATCACGCAAGAACAGCCTGGAGTATGATATTGATTTATCGATTAAATTCTCATTTCTCTTGTATGCAGGGGCACAGTAACCAATATCCTCCAAAGCTGCCGCGACTACATTCTTTTCCCACAAGACCTGCTTGGCCGCTTGCTCCAGCAGGTGAGAATGAAAAGCCTTTATAAGAAAATCATCTAGGGAATTATAAGTAGAAGTACCAGCACCATTAATCTTGCACTCGATGGGTGAACTAAAATGGTGTGGAAGCAAGTCGCCTAATGAATGTTCTCGAATACAGACCCGCCATGTTCCAGGGTATTTTTCTAACCCTCGTATCCTAAAATACAACTCACCAAATTCATTCGAATCAGATCCATCGGTTACGATTTGCCAACCCAATTTAATCATGAAAGCCAACAGGCAAGCTTGATGATTGGGAAGGTTCTCAAATTCGACAAGTTCTTCATCGCCTGTGATTTTTCGCGTTGGGAGTGCCTTCATGAGTTTCTCCTACACTTATTCAGTGATCCCATCGAGTAGCTCACTGAGGGAAGTCGTTGCGCCCATGTTTTCGAATAGCCCGTATTCCTTAATAAAGAACAATTCACATCTGCCGGTCGGGCCACAATGCTGTTTGGCTATAATGATTTCAGCATGATTTTTGAGAGGGTTGTCTTCAGATTTGTTGTATGCACTGTCGCGGTATAAAAAAATAATGTTGTCGGCGTCATCTTCGATGGCACCAGAATCTCGAAGATCAGGAAGCATGGGACGTTTATCAGTTCTTTCCTCAACTTTCCTGTTAAGCTGAGAAAGTAAAATCACATGTGTTTTGGTTTCTCGGGCAAGGACTTTAAACATACGAGTCATATCTGCAATTTCTTGATCTCTTGGTGGCCTTGGATTTGTGGGCTGTAAGAGTTGCAAGTAATCAATTAAAATAAGGCCAGCTCCATATGTCTTAACGTGCTCATGAGTAACCTCAACAATTTTGGCACCCGTAATTGACGGCTCGTCATGAATTTGAATGGGGGCATCGGCGAGCAAGTCTGCTCCTTCAGAAATTCTTAACCATTCCAGGTCTTCAAGATTGCCAGTTTTCAAATTGGTATTTACAATTTTACATTGAAATGAAATCATCCGAGTTAATATATTTTCTACCGTTTCTCCTGGAGAGAATATAAGCACTGGAGTGTCAGATTTAATAGCGGCCCGTGTGCCAAGATTAAGAGCGAAGCTAGTCACTCCCATTGACGGGCGCCCTGCTATGACTGTGAGTTGGCTTTCTTGCAATCCAGCAGTTATGCAATCTAAGTCATAAAAGTGTGTTTGAATCCCAGTGACGGAGCTTTTAGTATCAAAACGGTCGGTTGTTTTCTGAAGTGCCGACTCCACGGCATCTTTCGCACTCCAGGTCTTGTTCTCGTATTGCGACATCAAAGCTTCCTTTGGTGGAATGTTTTGAGCAGTTGCTTGTTCAGTTATTAGCTCTCCCACTATCACGACTTTGTGCGCATTTCAAATATAAAACTTCTTGTTTTATCTAGCCTTTGGAGTTTTAAAAAAGGACAAACATATGACCAAGCTCAAATTGTCATTGAGACTTTTACAGCTATACAACGCTGACACCCAAGATCAATGCAAATAGGATATCTAATTATTGATACCCGTAGTATTTTCAGATAGCTTCCAGCTGAAACATGTGTTTTCTTAATATGTTGATTAGAATGTCGGAGGGATCATGGCTGTTTGGTTAGTTCGCGCAGGCTCGCATGGAGAATTTGAACAAAAATTTATTCAAGATGAACGTATATATGTCACTTGGGAAGATTTGGATAAAAATATTGAAAAGCTTGCCGACAAAGAATCTCTCTTTTCGCTTTTAGATTCGATGCATCCCGATTCAAAGCCTAAACGTCTTCACAACTGGGTAAGCCAGATATGGCCTTTCGCCCATGAAATGGCAATTGGTGACCTTGTTGTCGTTCCACTAAAGAGCCAGTCTGTTATTTACTTTGGCGAAATTACTGGCCCCTACCAATTTGAACCAGAAGGACCTAACCCTTACTATCACTGGCGTTCGGTCAAATGGGTTGGCGAAGCTATTCCTCGATCTCATTTTGGACAAGACCTCTTGTATACATTCGGTGCCTTCTTAACGATCTGCCGTGTCCAGCGAAACAATGCCGAGAAACGCATTGAAGCAATGCGCCAAAATGACTGGAAAGCTGAGAAAAAAGCGGATGTCATTTCTTCTTCTATGGAACCATATACAAATGGTTCAAGCGAATCGATCAACCTTGAAGAATTAGCCAGAGATCAAATTGCTAAAATAATTGAAGCCAAGTTTAAAGGGCACAGCTTGACTCGTTTAGTGGAAGCTATTCTAAAGGCTCAAGGATACACAACGTATCGCAGCCCAGAAGGAGCTGACGGAGGAGCAGACATTCTCGCAGGAGCTGGCCCGCTTGGTTTTGGAGAGCCACGTCTTTGCATTGAAGTAAAATCTGAAAGTACGCCGATAGACCGTCCCACTGTTGACAAGCTGCTTGGGGCCGTAACAAAATTTGGAGCAAATGAAGGACTATTCGTTTCCTGGAGTGGCTTCAAATCAACAGTTCCCAAAGAGCTTGCTGCCAGCTTTTTCCGAGTTAGGCTTTGGTCACAAAAAGATCTTATTGAACAGCTGCTAGCGAACTACGACAAACTCGATGAAGATTTACAAGCAGAGCTCCCGTTAAAACGGATATGGACAATTACATTGCCCGAAGACGACTAGCCCCAGAACTCATTGACTTTCTTTCAAGCAAACTGGGTTGCCTATTCGTCACCATAAACAACTTGAGTATCATAGCCGACTCTCCGCATCAGAACTCCCCGTTGCAAGGGCGCTATAAATCTCAACACCTACTATTATTAAATTGCCATATTTTTTTTATACAGCTACGACTTCTTAGGGCTGCCAATTCACTATTTGTTGTCGTATTTCGTCAAAGGCTTTGTCCTGCATATCCTCATCTCTAGTCCTAGCTTCTACCAATGCTTGGATGGTTTCATCTCTTCTCGCCACAAATTGCTGATACCTCTTATGCAGTAGCTTACAGTCCTCTTTGTGATGAGGAACTCTGATTAAACCTCTAGTGCCAGCACTCGCAATTAAGATCACAAGTGGAACTTGGCTAGATTCTTTCAGTTCAACAACCTTAAGCACCTTTTTCCCCTTAACAAACTCTACGCCATGATCAACAAGTAGACTTTTATGAGGGTTAGCCAAACCTGCTGTAGGTAACTCATAAGTATCAAATGGTTTCTTTCTATCCAAGAAATCTGGATCATACTTTTGAAGTAATCTGCTATGATTTTTTACAATTTCTTCAAATATCTGCGTTCCGATCTCTAGCGAAGTAGCAGGAGTGCACCGCTTAGCTGTTTTCTTATTCGCTATGGCTTTTTCTTCCATCTGGCGTGTTTGCTCATAATGTTGCCCAACATACTCATAAATCTCAGAGAGTAAGGTTTCCCGCCTTTCCTTCGATTTTTCACCAAGCATCTCAAGGACAGCATCATCAAGCTCTCTCCTGTCTGCCATATCGAGCTCACATTCATCGGACAGCAGCTCAAGTTCGGCATCCTTTCCTTTTGCTAGATATGCCATCCTCCTAAGACGTTTTTCCGACAAAAAGTTCATTGCCTTACGATTTTTCATTTTTGAGAATGCGTTGCCGATACGTTTCGCTGATGACTTGGATGCCTTTGAATAATCAGGCACCAACATCATATTTACATCAATTACTTCTGTTTTTAAGTTACCCTCAACTCCAACAGGCCGCCCGAATTGATGTTTAGACAGTGTTACAATGGTTGAGTTAAGGACTCCAGCTACAAGATTTGCGTCGATTTTACTTGATATGTGGACGTCGTATAGATTGCAATTACACTGCAAATGATGCTCATTAAATGGTGCTACATGTTTGTATTGCTGTGATTTCGGCCAAAAGACAACACCTCTTCTGTGACCAGTGAGATCGTACCACTCCCGTTCCTCAGTCACCCTTGAAGCGCATGTGGCTCCTTTGTGATAATTCTGAGCTTCTCCCCACTCAATATAATCAAGAACGTGAGTTCCTTTCAGTTTCTTTTTGCTGTCTTTAACTAACAGAATTAAACGGCCACAATCTCCGGGCTGGACGGTAAATTCTCCCACCTCCATAAGGCTGTGGACTTCCGGCTCAAGATATTCAGATTCAATGGGTCGAATCTCGCCCCGTTGCTCTCCACAGAGGACGAGTTTTATCTCCCCGGCTTCCACAGAGTCTCTATTGACTCCATAAATCTTGTAAAATTCGAGAGCATCTTCATACTCATCCAAACATTTTACGCTACAATCTTTTGGGTAGAAAAATACGTCTTTCCCGGACTTAACCCCGAAGCGAATTTTCGCAGTATTTCCAAATGGGACAAAGAGATCCTTGTATGCATCTACTAAGTTAAACCACAAATCTGGAGCCCTTAGAAAAACTCCCCACTTCCCACCGAGGTAATTATCACTATCTCCATCGCGGTTCGACCTTTTGAGCACTTGCCCAATGCTTACACCTTCTTTCCAAAGTTGACTTTGCGAAATCAATCGGACTCTATACTCCGAGGTTATTGTATTTTGAGAAAGTTTAAGAATTTCATCTCTGAAAGAGTCAACGACATTAACTGCTCCAGCCATAGTTCCATCATGCTGGAGAATACTCTTAATTGGCACTCTGAGCTGAACGAAACGCACAGCGTTTGACATTCGTGCCGATTGTGATGATTGTTTGCGTAGTATAGTGATGGCTGTGGTAACCCTAGCCCCGACGAACCAGGGTTCATCAACACTTTCAAAAACAGCCAATATTTCAAAATTCTCTAGCAACCACTTTTGCAACTTAAAACCATAGTCAGTATCTAACCACTGACTTGATGTTAAAAAAGCTAGGACGCCATCATCTTTTAAAAATGAAGCCGCGTGTGGCCAAAAATAGCAATGTATATCGCTCCTTGCTCCCAGCTCAGCCCCTGCTTCCAATTTGACAAGGTCTCGATAGAATTCCTTCGTGCCTTTTGATGGTGTTTTTCTTTTTTTACTTGTTTTGGGAATCAACTCTTGTCTTATGTAAGGAGGATTACCTACAATGGCATCAAACTCTGGCATTTCCAAATCAACTTTTTGAATTTCCCCAAGCCCTTTTGTCTTTATGTGCTGAGGTAAGGACATAAAACGATTGTTCAGCCGCACATCAAAAAAGTTACTGCATGCGACCCTTGGATAATTTTCATCATCAATTAGGTCTCTTGTCGCCAAGTTGATAGTTGTTAAATGGGCTGCATAGTTTGATATGTCTAACCCATACACTTCACTCAGTAGATCTTTGTGCTTTCTGCCGGGGTGTATCTCCCTTTTTCGAGTGTAAGCCCGGACAAGAAAAGTTCCACCACCACACGCAGGATCCAATACTTTTTCCTCTCCTGAAAATATCGAAAAACTATTAATGAGATCGACAACCTCTACACGAGTATAAAATTGCCCGTATTTGTGACGTTCTTCTGGGCTTATTAATCGTTCAAAAATACTACCAATAACATCATAGTCGAGCTTAGAAAAATCAAACTCATGAATTTGATCAATCAACTCCTTCCAATATTGAACGGAATAATCAGAGTAGAATGGAATTCTATTACCAATAGAGACATGAGAAATACCAAATACGGTTTCATAGTCTTTTGTGACTCTTTTGGCCTCTTCAAAACATCCTTCAAGATGAAGTCTCAAATCTTCACCTTTAGTGATGTGATCTGGTACAACAATTTTTTCAATGCTGTTCCCGTAGCGTTTCAGCAGAGCCTCGTGGAATACTAGTTTATTCAGCAATGAATAGCAGGCAAATTTTGATGCTCTTTCCAAATTTTCATATATGCCAATTGTATCATCTCTGATCACCCATCCTTGGTCATCACGCATCCAATTATTCAATTCATGTTCAAATTTAGTCTCCTTGTATTGCTTATTAAGCTCCTCAATTGAAAATAAAATGGGAGTACTGAGTGCAGACTCAAGGATATCAATAAACTGCTCATCGAGATCCTTCGATCCTATATCCACTGCCCCAGAAATAATGTCTGCAAATTCATTTAGAAAAGACGCGAGCCACTTTTTAATTGAATCAACAACAGGCTGATGTCTTAAGTGGCTTGGTTTAGTAATAGATGCAACATGCCGTCTGAGATAACCACTCTCGCTAGCTTTAGAGCTATCAGTTGAGAGTTTCCATAAAACAAACTCGTTTACATTCCACGTAAAAAAATATTCAGCATTAGCCTTTTGGGCTTTATGTCTAGCATCTTTTACAACAGCCGTATTATATGGACTACCTCCATCCTTTCGATATGGAAGCTTAACCTCTCCAGTAAGAACTATTTTCTTATCTTTTCCATAAAGGGTAAGATCGCGCCGTTTCCTCGAATTTTCGACGTATTGCTCACAGTTCGCTTCTGAGAAAGGTAACGCGGGGTTATAGCTGATTGCGTCATTGATCCAGCTTGAAACATCAGAGGTAAATTCCCATTCGTTAATATCTGTTGCCATTTTATTCTCAATATTTATTAACTGTTATGATCGTTTCGTATCTCAACCAGCGACATGGTCCAACCTTATACTTTTTACACTTAAAGCATGACAGCATTGCAAAACCCACACAAAGCTAAAAACGCTCTGGTGAAACTTATCTTTTTGCCCTGAACGGTCTATTTGATACCAATCGTTGCCAGTCTTGATATTAGCTGTTCGTAAGCACCACCATTCTTGGCAAGAACGGATTTGATAAGTAGACGAGAGGCTTCTTGCTAAGTTGGCTATCGTATTAAACCATGAATGGTAGATACAGTAACCTAAGAGGTTCTGTAAACGATACTTTTGATCAAAGAAACAGCGCTTACGAGTTTAATCGTTAACTGTGATTTAGCCATGGTAGTCTTACAGACGCCCCCCCCATTTCTAAGGCAGCCCTTATAGCAACTCTATGCTTTCATTTTGTGGGGCAATTGTGGGGCAAAAACAAGAACAAGACAGCTTTATTCCAAAAAGCGGCTTACGATTAATATCGTAAGCCGCTAATTTTATTCTGGTACCAAGGGGGGGACTCGAACCCCCACAGCGTTACCGCCGGCGGATTTTGAATCCGCTGCGTCTACCAATTCCGCCACCCTGGCACGGGAGACGTATTTCATAGGGCAGGGACGGTTCGCTGTCAATCATCTTGTGTCATTCTGTTCATTTTTTTTGGTCTTTTTCTAAAATATCGAGAAAAATCCCGTTTCAAAACGCAACAGTTCTCTGGAGAAGCACCATTCCCACAGTGATTCGCATCGCGTATTATTTCATATACAAGCACCGGATTCCTGTCGTACAAGGCCGAAAGGACGGATACAATCCGTATCAATCGTCATGGCAGGGCCTCTGGCCGGGTGTAAACACCCTTTTTCTCACACCAAACGTTTCAGGAGACTTCTGTGCTTCCTCTCGGTTCCATCGTCAATGCCCTCGCCATCATCGGCGGCTCGGTTCTGGGTTGCTGGCTTCAATCCCGCTTCCCCGAACGTATTCGGACCATCGTCTTTCAAGGGCTTGGACTCAGTGTCCTTCTCATCGGTATCCAGATGGCCCTCAAAACCGAAAATACCATTCTCGTTGTCTTCGCCATTCTCCTTGGCGGGATCACCGGAGAACTGTTGCGGCTCGACACTCTGTTCGAACGCCTCGGCAACCGTTTCAAAAAACTCATTCGATCTAAAAATGCCCGGTTCACCGAAGGACTCATCACTGCCTCGCTCGTCTACTGCATCGGAGCCATGGCCATCATCGGGCCACTGGAAGAAGGAATTCGCGGCGATACAACGGTCCTATTCACCAAATCCATCCTCGACGGATTCGCTTCCATCGCCTTTGCCGCTTCCTATGGCAGTGGCGTGCTCTTCTCGTTCATCCCCGTCCTTCTCTATGAAGCCACGCTGACGCTGGGAGCCAACTTTTTTCAGCAATACTTTTCAGATATGATGATCGCCCAAATCACCGGATGTGGCGGTTTGCTCATCATTGGCATCGGTATCAATCTCTTGGAACTGACCGAAATCCGCATGGCCAATCTCTTGCCCGGTCTCGTCTACATCGTCGTTCTCACTGCCATTTTCGGATAAATTTTGTAGCCTGCGAGGGAGACTTTCCGCCTTCGGCGGCCCCTCGCCGGGGGGCGTTTTCCGCCTTCGGCGGTCCCTCGCCGGGGGGCGTCTTCGACGACCAAAGAACCTTTGAAAAGGTTCTCTGGACTCTCTAAACTTTGTATCGCTCGCTTCGCTCGGGGGGCCGGGAGTGCAAAGGGCTGTCGAGCGGTGAAAAGGAATTGGGAAAAAGGGAAAAGGAAAAAGAAAAGGCCCGTTTATGGTGAAACGGACCGGTCATATTCAAAAAAAAAGAGGGGTTATTCGGGTTTGGTTTTGATGGTCTTTTGGCCACCGCACCCGCTACATCCGGTCTGCGCGTTCTTGGTGTATTTCTTGACCTCTTCATCCGCTTCGATCAAGCGAATATCATCTTCGGATTCAAGTTGTTTCTTCAAGAGCGCATACTCGATCACATCTTCCAAAATCTGCTGACAATGGGATGTCGGGATATTCACCGCTGTCATGGCCCGTTGAAAATCGGGTTTGTCAAACGGTTTGGCCCAATAATTATGTTTGAGGAAATCCCACGCCCCGGCCCTGGGAACGTCGATAGCCGGCTTGGTCGCCCGCAAGGACACTTCCCACTGAGTATACGCGTATACGTCATCCAGCGTTTCCTCCGGGGTACACCCGTGAGCATTGCTCGCCTGAAACGAAATCAGCACTTTACTGCCAATGGCCAATTCTTTGAACACGCGCCCAAAAAGCTCATGTCGGGAAACCTCAACAAGATATTCTCTGAAATCTTTCGCCATTATGATCTCCTTGTAGACCGTCTGCACAAATGATCGGCATATTCGCTCAATTCTCCCACGGAATCAAGGGGTTTTCCCAACTATCTCAACAGCCCGAGTATCACCGGCAACGATATGGCGGAAAGCAGGGTTTGGAAGGTGATGATCTGCGACATCAAACGGTGATCTCCCCCCATTTGACGGGCCAGAATGAACGAAGACACTGACACCGGAATCGCGGTATAAATCACAGCCGTCAGCGTGGCATTGGCACTGCCGCCGAACAGAGTACAGTACCCTGCTGCCATGAGCGGGAAAAGCACCAGATGAATCAGGGACGAAGCAATCAAAGACCGCTTGCCGCCAACCACCTTTTCCAGACGCAACCCCGCCCCCACGGCCAGCAATCCCATGGGCAAGGCCGCCCGACCAAGGATATCCAGAAAATCACTAAGCATGGCGGGCAACGGCACGTGCAATACATTCAGGGTCAACCCCACCACACACGCCAGAATCAATGGATTTTTTGCCAGCTTGACCGCCACGCCCTCATTCGGTCCCACGGGCGTTCCATGCCGGGACAATGTCAACACGCACAAGACATTAATGATCGGGATCATGGTCAGCAAGGCCACAGCGGATAGCGTCATCCAATCCGGCCCGAGCAAGCTCGCGGCAATGGACAACCCAACATAAGAGTTGGGTCTGAATGCCCCCTGGAATAATGACGTATAGGCCGGGCCATCCAGTTTCAGCAACGGCCAGACGATTCGCGCCAATAAAGCCGAGGACAGGACAGCCAGAAAAACGGCTCCGGCCAACGGCAGACCGTCCGCCTGAAACGTCCGTCCGGACAACCCCTGAACCAACAGCGCAGGGAGAAGGATGTAATAGGTCAATCGTTCTGAAACCGGCCAGAACCCCTGACCGGGGAAATCCAGACGATACAGAATCCATCCAAACAGGATCAATCCGAAAATCGGGACAATTGCGAAAATAACCACAGACATAACGGGGACCCTACGCCCGGAGGGGCAGCAGTGGCAAGAAAAACGGGAGGCTTTCAAAGGAAAACCTCCCGCGTCCATGTGGGGAAAAAACGTTATTCCGGGACCGTCTCCATGCTCGCCCATTTCGGCTCATGCAACGGCAAAACATGGTCCGCCATGTCCTTGGCCTTGAGCAAGATGTCATAGGCCTCATTGGGGCCGGTGTTTGTTCCGGGCGGGATCACTTCCATTTCCATGGCCCTGACCTCAATGGGTGGATACAAATTTTCCAGAATGGTGCAGAATCCGCAAATCAACACGGACCCCTTGTCTGTATCGATCTTCACGGACATGCCGCCGGGCGTATGCGCCGGAGTGTGGATCATGGTAATGCCGGGTACCACTTCGGTGTCGCTCTTCACCGCAACCACCTGCCCGTTTTCCTCCACATCCTCTATGTAGTCTTCAAGGTACCGGAAATCGAGCGGATGGGGCGTATGGATATGCTCCAATTCCTTTTCGTGGACATAGATCGTCGCGTTCTCGCATTTGTAATCGTTTTCGCAGTGGTCGTTATGCAAATGCGTATGGATGATGATATCGATATCTTCCGGCTTCAGCCCGTATTTCGCAAGTCCGTCTTCAAAGGTATATATCGTGCCGCCAATGGCCTTTTCCCGTTCTTCGGAAATGATTGGCTGCATCTCGCCGGTGTCCACGAGGATACGCTTGTCGCCGCCTTCGATATACCAGGTATAAATGGGAATCGTGTACGGCGTTCCATACCCCTGTTGATATGTCATCATCCCCTTGTCAAACAACTTGGTTCCCATGACGATGGGATGAATCGTGTATGTACTCATGATGACAGCTCCCTTTTTTGTATTTTCTCAAAATATGAAGTCACCAGCGAATTTGTCAAGCCGCATCGGGCATTCTTGCTGCACATTTTTGCGGACCAACCCTGCTTTTCCGTTCTCCAAAGGCGTTATAGAGTGTCATTTCTCATTCTACACGTCTTGACCCCTTTACATGAAGCCGATAGGTAATTGAAATACGAGGATATACCATTTCCTCATCCATTCAACGACAAACACTGCCTTTGACGAACCATTTCAAAAGGTTGTATAATAAAGCTTCTGTGACAGCGAATATGATTTCCCAAGGAGAATAAGCATGGATGTTAAATTGGCAAAACCCTTCATAAAAGCAGCCGTTGATGTACTGTCTACCATGGCATTCATCAAGCCGGAGGTAGGCAAGCCCTACGTCAAGAAAAATAATGTCGCGGCGGGAGACGTCTCAGGCATGGTAGGCATCACCGGCGAAAAAAACGGGAGCGTTTCTCTCTCATTCTCCAAGGGATGTGCCGTCGCTATCGTCAAGAACATGCTCGGCGACGAGATTGATGATATTATGCAAGACGTCAAGGATGCGGTTGGTGAACTGACAAACATGATTTCAGGCCAGGCCCGAGCAGGACTTGCCGAACAGGGATTCGTGTTCCAAGGCTCCACGCCAACAGTTGTCATGGGGGACAATCACACCATCTCGCACATGGCGAAATCCCCTATCATGGCCATCCCCTTCACGACGAAGGACGGGGACTTCACCATTGAATTTTGCTTTGAGTAAACCGCCGACCTTGTAAGATGTGGAGAAACCATGCCAATGCTTAACAATTTCAGAGACAAGGAATTTCTGGATCAAATCACGATCCTCAACGAAATTTCGGGAAGCAAAAACCCGGACGCTCTTCCGGGACTGTTGGAACTGCTCAAGAACCCGGTGGGAGACACGTCCATTGACTATATGGTCGTCAACGCACTCAATGCAGTCTTATCCAGCAATGAAGACAAGGTCGTTCAAGGTCTGAGCGACGCTCATGACGGGTACAAGATTCTCTGTATCCGTGTCGCCGGAGAATATGCCATCAAGAAAGCCGCGCAACCGTTGGTCGCCCTGGCCGAAACCGAGACCGATCTCGACAGGCTCATGGAAATTCTGACGTCGCTTGCCCGTATCGCCGACGACACAGCCCTGCCCATATTCAGACGCTTCCTGCATCACGAAGATGCCTTCATCCAATCGTCATGCATCGAAGCCCTTGGCAAACTCGAAGATCCCGAATCCATCGAACATTTCAAGAACATGATCATCGAAAGTGAAGCCCCGGACCGTTTCGAAGTCTGCGACATCACCACGTGGAAAGCTGTTGACGCACTGGCAACGTACAACTCGGATGAAACCATCACCTTTCTGGTCGAAAAACTACACCACAAGAACCCTACTGTCAGACGAATCATCACCGATGCCCTGATCGACACTGGCGCACGGTGCGTTCCCATGCTGCTTTCGGTTTTCAAAACCGGCGACACCGATAACAAGATTCTGGCCGCCAACGTGCTCGGATTTCTCCGAAACAAACTCGGCGCGGATGGACTCGTCGCTGCCTTCGACAAAGGATTGGCCGACGATCACAATGTTCGCTACGCCGTCTATGAAGCTCTTGGACGCATTGGCACCATGAAAGGCATCATTTGCCTGGTGGATGGACTTTCCGAAACCGAAGAATTGATTCTCTTGGCCGTCATCGGTGGGCTTGAGAAGCACATCAATCCTGGCATGATCTCAACATTGTCCACCAAGATCATCAATGCGGACGAACAGGCCGACCGTTTGGCACAAGGCGTTATCGCCTCCAAGGCGACCGGCATTTTCGACGCATTGTACGAGACACAAGGCGCGGCTGACGCCCTGATGGAAGCCCTTGTCGCTTCGAACGACCCCGAAATCATCGAAGAATTCAAAGCCCTCCTGACTGAAATAGGTGGCCCCAGAGCCGAGCGGGACATCCAACGGCTGCCGCAGCTTTCCGCCAGTGCGCGCAAGGCCCTGGCTGCCGACGACTCCCGGTCCATGTGCGCCATGCACCGCGCCATCCTGACCGATCTCGGTTTCGAGCCCTTCATGGCCAGCAATGGCGAAGAAGCATACGATTTCATTGAACAAGGTGAAGAGTTCGATATCATCATCACCGACATGAACATGCCTGTCATGGACGGCATGGAGCTGGTCGGCAAGGTCAGGTCAACACCGGGACTCGAAGATATCCCCATCATCATGGTCACCACCGAATCGGAAGCGTCTCAACAAAACCTCGCTGAAAAAGCCGGCGTGACCGCGTTCATCACCAAGCCGTTCAAGCCTGATGAACTCAAAGCAAAAATCGCCGAAGTGACCGCCTAAAACAGACTTCACTCAAAAAAACGTCCCCAAAGCACACGCTTTCGGGACGTTTTTTTTCGTGCCCCCTCCCTACCGGGGGTCGCTTTCAGCGAGACCAGGACGCTGTCCTGGACCTGCCAAAGGCCCCCTTGAAAAAGGGCCTCAGACTGCTGACAAACCGCCATCCGCGTCGTTGCTACAAAAAGCTCAGAACCTCACGTATGCATAAATACGCTTCGGCCCTGAGCTTTTTTTGCGCCTAGCGGCTGACGATTTCTCAACAGCCTGCCAGATTGGACTTTGTAATCAATCTGAGGCCCCTTTGAAAAGGGGCCTCTGGACTCCCCGAAACTTTTTATCGCTCGCTTCGCTCGATGCCGTCGGCAGCATCAATTCGTGTGAATCTTGAAAAAACGTTGTAAAAAATGGTATTTTTTACAGACTCTATAATCAAAATTTAAGCATTTTTCACAAAGCTTTCTCATTTCTTTAACCATCCCCTCTTTCATCTCTCCCCCTTCTTCAATCCCACTCAACCGATGTCGTGGGACCCCGCCGAAGGCGCGATAAAAAGTTCTGGAAGGGAGTCCAGAGGGGAACCTCTTCCAAGAGGTTCCCCTCTGGCCGTCGGAGACATGCCACGCCACCTCACTGTGAAGGGAAAGGAACCTTGACCATTTTCCTTGAAATCTGCATGTTCTTTGGAATCATGAAAATTTTTCAAGGAGCGAAGACATGTTCACACGCGCAATAACACGTCGTCCATCTGAAGAAATGGTTGATGGTTTGACGACGGTGAATCGTGGCAAACCGGATTTCTATCTCGCCTTGCGACAACATGATGCATATTGTCAGGTGTTGACCCATTTGGGACTGGACGTCACGGTGCTTCCGGCCGAACCGGGATATCCTGATTGCTGTTTTGTGGAGGATACCGCCATTGTGTGTGACCAGGTGGCGGCCATAACGCCTTTGAGTGCCCCGTCACGTCAAGGTGAACAGCAAAGCATCGAGCCGGTATTGGCGCAGTTCAAGCCCGTTGCTCGGATTCCACCCTCGGTTCGCCTGGAAGGTGGGGACGTGTTGCAGGTAGAAAATGAGGTGTATGTCGGGTTATCTGACCGGACAAATCACGACGGCTTTACGGCATTGAAGACGGTTCTTGAACCCCATGGATATCGTTTGAAAGCCATGGCGTGTTGTCCGAGTCTTCATTTCAAGACGGACGTCAATTATATCGGAAATCAAACGCTTCTTGTGTCACCCTGCTGCAATGAACTGGATGCACTGACGCATTTCAATCGGATTGTTGTGGAAGATGACGAAGCGTATGCGCGAAACTGTCTGTATGTGAATGGAACCGTGATTGTTCCCGAGGGGTTCCCTGAGACGTTGGCGAAAGTCAGGGGCACAGGCGTTGAAACCGTGGTCTTGAATGTGTCGGAATTTGAAAAAATCGACGGCGGGTTGACGTGCTTGTCGTTGCGGTTTTGAGCGAGACGAAACCAGTGAATGGTGTATTATTTTTTTGACAATAAAAAAATCCCGATGGGAATGATTTCCCATCGGGATTGAATGAGTGCTTTTAGAAAAGTCCACCAAATGGATTTTTGGACTTTTCATCGGAACCCGATTCCGAGCCACCCAGAATATTTTTCTTCAAGGTGTCTTCCAAACCTTTGGTTCCTTCCTTGAACTGCCCTTTGAGCAGAGCTTCGGCCATGGCCTTGGCATCAAGGCTGATTGACGGATCGTTCAGATCGCCTTTGACGTGAATGGGCAACGGGAGTCCGTTCAGCTCTTCCATGGACGCTCCATCCTGCCCTTTGAGTGTTCCAACCACTGTCACGGTCGCGGTATAATCCGTGGTGTTTTTCGGAAGATCGGCCCATCCCGCGCCAGTGACGCGCAATAGTGGCGACTTCATCAACAGATCATCGTTCGTGACATACCCATTTTTCAACACGGCTGAACCGAGTAGCTCGGCAAAATCGGTGCGGGCAGGTTCGTCCGTATTGACTGATTTCCCCTTGAGACGATTCCATCCATCACGGAGCATCTTGGCAATATTGACACCATTGATGGCCCCGTCCATCAGGGCAAAAGAAGCTGTGCCAGTGATGGTCTGTTTGATATTCGGAGGAGTCAACCCCATCCCCTTGAGATCATAATTGACCACCGTGGTGCCAAGCAGATGATCTTTTCCGGTCAAATCCTTGAGAAGTGGCCCTATCTGCACCCCTTTGAGCGTTGCTGATTCCGTCCAGGAGGCACGCTTGGTGTTACTATTCAGAATGGAATGGGCCGACAGGCTGCCTTCGTAGAGATGAGCAGTAAACGGCTTGATGGTGAGGACGCCCTTTTGGGCCTTGAGTTGGCACAGAATGTCCGCGATGTGCAGATTCATGGCCTTGAGCTTACCAATGGTCAGTTTGGCCGAGAGGTCCAACTCCTTGAGCGCACTCAGGTCGGGTTCCTGCGCGGGCTGTTCCGTGGCAGGAGCTGGCTCCTTGGCCGTTGCTGTTTCGGATTTTTCCGAGGATGGCGGCAAATACCGATCAACGTCGATCGTGTCTATGTTGAAAGCGCATACAATGGCCGGTTTGGCAAAGTTTTTGACTGAACCAGTGATATCAATGGTGGTGTCATCGAGCTGCGCGGTCATTTTCTCCAATAAAACGGCTGTGTCAGAACCGGTGTATTCCAAATCAAACATGAACTTTTCCAGGACCTTGGGATCAGCTGTTTCCAACGGGTCCATGCCCATGTCCTGCATAAGCTGTCTGATGGAAGCCTCTGCTAGCGACAAGGCACCGGAAAAAGCGGTTTTTCCATTTTTCGACGAAGCGAAGAACGATCCATTCAGTTTGAGATTCAGTGCTTCAAACGTCATTTCGTCGATTTCAATCGTTCCCTGCTGTTGATCGAATTTTGCAAATCCGGCGAGCATGGGACGGGTTTCCAGTCGAGGGTTGTCGAGTTTCAGATCAAACTCCAGCTCAAAGGGGAACCGGAGCGTATCACCAACTTCACCGATGACAAGATTCAGATTGTTCACCGCACTGGTGGTACCTGCCTGTTGATCGTTGAACACGATATTCGCATTGGTAATTTCCACGCCCTGCACCGAGAATTCTTGAATCTGCCCCCCTGATTGTGTCGCAGGCTGTTCATCCTGTACGGGCGGCGTCTCTTGCGTGGCGTCCTTTTTCACCAGATCATCCCAATTGGTGATTCCTTGGGCATTCTTGGCAAGATTGAGGGTAAATCCATCCAGTGCGACCATGCCGATCGTCACGGTGCCGGACAAAAGAGGCATGAGGCGGATGGACGCTTCCGCTTTTTCAATACGGACCATCTCGGACGGTGAGAATCCCTTGGCGTTGCCGAGCGCCATGGCACCGACTTCAAGCCCGATTCTCGGGAAGAATGTGAATCCGATATCCCCTTCAAAGGTCAATTGCCTGCCGGTCTGTTCCGTGACCGCCGATGCGATTTCTTCCTTGTAGTCATTGGGGTCAACCGTGGTCACCACAACGACGATTGCAATGATAAACAAAGCAATGAGTCCAACCACTGCCGCCAAAAGTATTTTGAGAATTTTGTTCATTCCCGACTCCTAAAACAGTTTTTTCAAAAGGTCGCTTGCATTGGCCGCACCATTGGCCCGCAGGTCTTTTTCCTGATCACCGATGTACTGAAACATGGAGTCCAACACATGATCCGTGACGTAGTCTTCTGGAGCAAAGGATGTACCTGTGGCATTCGAAAGCATTTGAGCTGACGAGATGGCCTGTGTATACGTTCCGAGTCCAGCTGTTTCCAGGCTTTGCGCGACCACTGGACGGGCCATTTCCTTGAGTTGTGGCCGTGCGGTTTTTTCAAAATAATCGGTGATGGCCGTATCACTTCCGCCGACCATGGAGGTTGGATCTCCGATGTCCATGGTGTCAATGGTCTTGTTGAAAATCCCGCCGACTGAATCAACTGAATCTTCCGCTGCGGTGTTGAAGATGGAAAGCAGACCGGAAGTTCCGACCATGGATGACAGGGAGTCCGGGAGGGGGATGGATGCTGCCGGATTGGCTGAGAATCCCCCGCTTTTCCCCAGTTCTTCAACCGCATAATCGGTTCCCATATGGAGTATTTCCCGGATACCGGCATCCGCTTCGGACGGAGTGTACGACAATCCCAGGGCTTCAGAACCAGCGTCACCGGCCTGTTTGAGCGAGTCACCCCATCCGGCACTTCCGGGAAGGGTAAACAGCGTGCCCACCAAGACGACAGCAAGGAAAAAACGGAAGAACATTTTCATAGTCACCCCTTTTTTGACAATTGTTTGAACGCAAAGCGTATCACGGGGATGCTGTTTGTGCCTAGGGCATAGGCGTTATTATCAAGCAAAAATCCTGTCCGAAAACATACGCGCTCCCCTTATGGCGTGGTGATCGAGAGTCGATGAAGTCCCGGATGATCCGGCGGAATTCGACTGGCCCGATATATGGGGCGATGAGAGGAGCTGCCGGAGACGGAATAACGATATTCCCAAAGAGGTTGTGCAGTAGAAGAGACTTCGACAATCCGCCCCGCCGGACTGTCACTGATAAGAGTATGTCCATTGGGCAGCCGTTGCGCTCCAGACGCCTGGTCCGCAAAGAACCGTGCGCCACCTTTTTTGCTGTACGACCAGACGACCTGTGCGTTCAGGCGGGTCGATTTGAAATAGTATTCAGGTCGTATTTCCAGAATATCAGACCGTTGTGTCTGACGATTGCCGTTGTTGAAAATCAAAATGCGTTCTTTTCCCGGTGCGTCGCCGAGCACCCAGCGTGCATCACGTTGTTCCACCAGTTCGGGCCGCCCTGCTGCACCGTAGGCCTGTGGATTCCCCCAGCGGAAAAGGATGTCTCCTCCCCGGTGCATGAGACCGCCGGTATTGGATGCAGCTTCTTCCGTGGTGGTCGAGTGATCGAGTATCCAGACCTCGCTGGTGTTGCAAAGGCAGAGGACAATCTGCCGGAGTTGCGGATTATACTCGATGGAGTTCGCGTGGAGCCAGTGCGGGGTGCGTGTCGGATTGTAATTGACGTCCATCCGCTGTGGCAATCGAACCGGGTTGGCATAATTCGGTGCCGACTGATCGGTATTTTGCACAAGATGATCCCATACATGCCACTCCCAAACGATGGTCCCGCTTCGGGGACCGGATTTGCGGACTTCCACGATATGTTCTGCCCAAATGACCCCATCCGGGTGGGTACGAACAGACCCGCCCGCCGCTTCAATGTCGGATTCTGTTTTCAATTCCCAGGCCAGAAGCAACACATTTCCATTGGGCAAGGGCGCGATGTCGTGATGCTGACGAACTTTGTTCGAGATGTACGAATATTCCCAGACGATCTGGCCCCGGGGAGAGACCTCCTGAATAATGCCGCCGGTGACGCCCTTCCCCGTAAACGGGGTACGAATTTCTCCTGCCCCTGGAGAGACGCTGCGCAACAGGTTGCCGTTATTGAGCAGATAGACAGCCCCGGTTGAAAGGTCCTTGCCATGCCATGTCTTGACCACGGTCCCGTTCATGTCCACCAGCAAGGTATCCTTACTCCCAATGGGGGCGAAAAGGGTATAGCCGCCTTGTTTGGCTTCAGTCGCTACGGCGTGAGAAATGACCGGAACCGCAGGGCTGGTAATTTTCGGTCGGGAACTCGGTTGATGCGTGCTCGGTGCCAAGGCCGCTGTCGTTGTTTTCGGAGGTGTTGTGGGGGTGATTTTCGGTGCCGGTGCAGGGCTGAGACGTTTGGTGGATTCGGTGGCCTTGACCAGCTCTGTCCTGGAGAGCGTGTTGTCGCCATTGCGATCCATGCGCCAAAAAGTATCCTTGATGGTCCCGGTCGCCTCATTAATGGTAATATACCCATTCCCGTCCGTATCCATGGTCAGCATGAGCATATCGATATTTGGCTGTTTGGCCGACGTCGTTGCTTTGGATGTCGGGGAGGCCTCTTGATTCGTGACGCTCTGTCCGGTTGCCGAAGGAGTAAGAAGTGCTGTTTTTTGCGGTTCGATTGTCGGCGTGACCGGAGATGATGAAGACTGCTGTTTCGGCTGAACCGAATGCTCAGTGGACTCTGCGGCCTTGTGCAAAGACGGCGGAGTCTGTGTCGCGGTCTCGGTTGTGGGCTGGGCCGGGCTTGTCACAGTGGTCGGCGATGGGGTCAATTCGATGACCGATTGCTTTTCGGGAATGGCAGCCGGTTTGATTTTTTCGATCGATTGGTGCGATGCAGTCGCTGGTGTGCGCGATTTTGGTTGTGACATCGCGTGGTCCTGCGGTGTTGACGGAATGGTTTTGACTGGCGGGACAGTGGCTGTTTTTGAAGAAGCCTGCGGGGCGACAACCGGATGCTTGTCCACAGTTGCAAGAAGGATCGGATCGACCGAAGACGTATAGTCCTCGGTGTAGGCAGGCAGGTTCTTGACCACATCAAAACGCTCGATGTCCTTGATTCTGTATTGAATCTTTGACGCACGGAATCGGTGTCCGTTGGTCTTGTACCCGACATTCAACATGGTCTCGGAAGTGCGATTCAGACCCGGATTTGCCCGGAAGACGGATTTTCCTGCGTATCCATGCTGAATCACGGAATCCTGCACTCGGATAACGGACTGTTCACTGTTTTGGAAACGGGTGTCCGCGCCTTCGCATTCATTCTCCCAGACAATGGATTTCGTCAGGACAGTCGTGTTCAGTGCGCCCTCGCCTTGAAAAACGGCAGGACCGGATTCGGAAGAACGATTGCCCGTGAATGTCGCATAATACAGGACCGGGGTGGAACCGCCTTCATTCGCTATACCACCGCCGTTTTTCGCTTCATTATTGCGAAAAATCGAATTGAGTATCAACGGGGCCGTCCCGAAATCATTAAACATCCCGCCGCCGGAAACATCGGCGATATTTGAATCAAAAACGCAAGAGACAAATAGCGGAGCTGTCCGCATTTCATTGACCACGCCGCCACCGTGACCCACGGCCGAATTCTGCCAAAAGGTACAATTTTCAAAACGGGGCGATTGAGCCGGACGAGCGGTCGGACGCTGCGTCGAAGCGGTCATGGAATAGACTGCGCCGCCCAGCAATGCGTGATTGTCCTGAAACGTGCAATTGCGAATGATGGGAGATGCCTGAAAATTAAGCAACCCCGCGCCAAATCCGAGCTGGGGTCGGGCTGTCACCGATGCCGCTGTTCGATTTTTTTCGCCGGTCCATGCCGTGTTCTGGCTATACCCGCCAGTCACGGTGAAACCGTCCAGCACTGCGCCATCCGCGCCGCTGACAACGTGGTAAACATTGTCATCCGGAAAACCGGGTTGCCCGATATCGCCGGACAGGACCGTCTGATGCTGTGTGTGTTTTCGTTGTGTCAGATCAGTTTCATCACCGAAGAATCCGCCAAACACTTCCACCCCGGGTATGAGGTGGAAGCTGGCATTGCGGTCGGTGGAGTCCGTTGGGCGATACACGCCTTCGGCAACCCATATCTGATCGCCTTTTTGAGCGATGCTCAATGCCTGTTGCAATGAGCTGAACGCTGTGGCCCAGGATGTCCCCTGACCCGGCTGAACACTTTTCTCGTTGACGAATATCGTGCCTGCATGAGCAGTGGCCGAAAACAAAAAAAGACACAGTGTGACGGCGATAAGTCGTTTTTTTGGCATAGTCGTATTGTAGTAGCCATACTCCCCGCCCGCAGTCAACGATCAGATATCGACGGGCTTATTTTTTCATTTTTGTGGCCAATTCCATCCCTTTGATGAGTCCAAAACACCCGGCGAGCATCATATCTCCTCCCGGTGCCGGAAAAGAAACATCATACCCTTTCAACATGCCTCGGCGTGGTCCAAGGACGAAGGTCGGTCCGAACCCGTTCGCTTTTTTCGGAAGGTCGCAGGTCAAGCAGCCATGCCCCCGGTCTTCAAAGACCTGTTCGAACGGCAAGGTGCCTTGTTTGAATTGGTGCAAGTCTTCCCACAATTTTTCACTGGTGACACAGCCGGTATGTTGTTCGTACACTCCATGAATACGGCCCTGGAAAAGCAGGAAGGCGATGAGATGGGAGTTCCCGATATTCACCAGCGTAATCCCTGTGGTGTTACTGAGCGCTTCGATTTCCTCAACGTACAGCGCACTCAACACCGCTGCCGCACCGGTATCCGCAACCACACCGCCCAAAATATCTTGCTGCACATCGTGCAACCGGGTCATCATTTCAGGTGGTTTGGTATAAATCAGGGACTCTGGCCGTCCTTCTCCTTCATTCAAAAAGGTCTTCCAGAGCGAAAATCTTCCGCGTCGATTTGATTCGCCCGGGTGAAAACCATGATCCTGGGCGCACGCTGCAATTCGGTCGGGCCACGGAAGTTCTGCAACTTCAAGAAATGTTCGCCACCATGACTCATCAAAATCCGTCAAACGAACCGCTTTAAACCCGACTGGGCAGGTTTCGGTCAACTCAATACCCATATCCTTCACACGGGTAATATCATCCGCCATGGTATATGCTGCACTTCGGCTGGCAGCGACCTTGAGTCCGGCTTTCAGATGTGAACGAATGAATCGAGTGACACCGCCGCCCATATTCCGATCGTACAGCCAGATATTGCGTCCTTGCAGCCGCAAGGCGTCAATCCGGTGGCCGATCTGGAGAGCCGGTGACGGAATGACGAATTTCGGACAATTTTCAATTTCTCTTGCAGGTGAGTACAGCAGCACATCTTGTGTGCCACTGCCTATATCAAGGCATAAGGTGGTCTTTCCCACAATGTTCTCCTTTGATGTTTGGCAAGGAGATACACCGCGACCCAGCCAGAGGGCAAGGCATGATCTTTTATCACCATATTGACACGAAGCCGTGGGCGCGTCATGCTTTCGCATGATATGTATCATTCTTGCAATCCTGTGTGCCTTGTTGGTGGGTTTCGCCATCATTCGCTATGGTGCGTTCCTCATTTCAAACAGTCGGGCCGGTCAATTACCGGTCATTCATCAAGGTGTCGGGCGACTGGACAAAGCCCTTGGCAAAGGGATTCTCTCGGCGGTGGCTGCTGAATGTTTGTTGCTCCCCATGACTCTGTGTGCCCTCCTTCCCGATCGAGGCGAAAAACCAATCGGAATCCCCGTCCTGATGATCCATGGACTGTATCACAACAAGACGTCATGGTTTTTCATGAAACGCCATTTCAACCGTGCAGGATTCACCAATATTCAAACCTACCAATACAACAGTTTTACCAAGGATTTCGACTCCGCCCTTGCCGGATTGAACATCCGAGTAGCAGATATTCTGGCCAAAAGTCCCGGCGGCAAACTCATTCTTGTCGGGCACAGTCTTGGCGGTCTTCTTGCCCGAAGTGTGGCCGGAAAATCCGCCTATCAAGATCGAGTGGCTGCCTTAGTGACATTGGGATCGCCACATGGAGGAAGTGACCTAGCCTGGCTCGGAACCAACACCATGGCCCGAGATCTCATTCCCGGTCGATCCATTTCACAACACGTCAACAGTGTTCCGGACCCGCAGTGCCCCCGACTCAGCGTGTACACGCTCACTGATGAATACGTTTTTCCCCTGACCATGTTGCGGATAGGCCGTCCCGGATGGCAGGAGCACATCTGCGCCCCAATGAGTCACGTCTGGATGCTCTTTTCAAAAAACGTGGCCACTCAAGTTACCAACTTTTTGCTCCCCGCAGATTGTAATCTCAAACTTAACACTTTCGGGGGGGGAGTTCCCAAAATGAATGTCCCATGAAAATGTTGTCCTATCACTAAAACTCCACAACGGA
>NZ_WUEH01000022.1 GCF_010468615.1 Pseudodesulfovibrio sp. JC047
GACAATTTGCCCCAACAAAAAAACGGCCCCCGCCGGGAGGGCGTGGAAGCGGTTCGGGTGCGCAGCACCCACCCTGGCTCCGCGCCAAAGGCGCATTCTTTTTCTTCTCTCCTCTTCAAAAAAACATCGCCGCTGCAAGCGGCATCCCCTCTCTTCAAAGGCCGGCTGCTCGAAGCACCCCCCTTCCCCCCTATATCAAAGTAGACCTTTCCTCCATTTCCCATTAGTATTCATCAATTCAAAAGCCCGACATGGAGAACACGCATGACCTGTCTTCGATATTACGCACTTTTTTTCATACTCATTCTGACCGGGTGTAGCGGCTATTCCTTTGGCGAAGGCGGCACTTCCGTCCTGCCACCAGAATACAGAACACTCGCAGTCCGCGAAATTTCCAATCCAACCACACTGTCGTGGCTGGAACCGAGACTGCGCAAGCTGCTCCGAGACGAATTGAATAACCGCGGCACCATCACTTGGGTCGATACGCAAAATTCCGCCGACTCTGTCATCTCCATCAAAATCACTCGCTACAATCGCCCCACAGCGGTTGCTGGCGGCGACGATGAAACCCTGCGCTCCGTGGCCTCCTTCTCGTTCGAGGCAACCATTTACGCCACCATAGATGACTCGGTCCTTTGGCGATCAGGCGAAATCTCACAAACGTGGCCTTTTTTCACTGGCGACGAAGCCCAGGCCGATGCGGAAGTCACCAGACTCGGTATCCGACGACTGGCTGACCGTATGACCCAAAACTACTAGGTGCGTCATGACCCGTCCCAAATACCTATTCCTGATCTGCCCTGACCCGCAGCTCATCAAGGCCCAAATCGAAGAACGCCTCCAGGCTTCCGGCCAAACCAACTGGGAGACAAAAACGTTTTGGGGTGACGACGAAGACCCACTGCCCAATACATTCTGGACAGATTTGACCATCAAATCACTGTTCCCCCAGCCCAAAGTCCTCGTTGTCCGGCGCGCACATACACTCAAAGCCGAACATTGGGACAAACTCGACGCAAGCGTCAAAGGACTTGGCACAGACATTTTTCCAGTCTTTTGCCTTGAAGGGTTGTGGAAAGGGAAAAAGCCGCCAGTCCCCGTGGCATTGTCTCGCCGAGGGCTTTTCAAAAAAGCGAAAAAAGAGCAATGGCTCTGGGAATCAAAAGGACTGGATCAACGGTCACTGACCAACTTTGTCAAGGCGTGGGCCGCCCGTGAAGGGTTGACCTTTGAACCAGGCGCGGGACAAGCACTGGCCTTTGCCCTGCCCATGGATGCCGTGGCCGCACGATTGGAACTCGATAAAATAGAACTTGCGACGGGTGACGAACGAGTCGTTCGCAAGGAATATGTCGATCTCGTGGCCCAAACCGGCGAAATGCCTTTTTTCGATTTCATGGACGCTTTGAGCCAACCCGGTGCCGAAGTGGCGATCTGGAAGCGCGTACTGGACGACCATTCCAAATCAGCCAAGGACCAGATGCTGTTCAACCTCATCGGATTTCTGGCCAGCCAGGCCCGAATGTACTGGATGCTCGCCAACGGAGAAAATCCCAAAGGCAACCCATACATGCTCAAAAAAAAGGCACCGGTCGCGCGGCAACTCGGCAATCGCGGCGTAGCCCGCATGATTGATCTGGCATTGGAAGCCGAACTCTCTCTCAAAACAGGCGAACGCAAATACGAAGAAGCACTGGACATCCTTATGGCCGGACTCATTGATGTATTTCAACCCAAAAGACCCGCCCGCCGAAACCGATGACCAAACCCGATACGCCGCATTACCTCGGCCATCGTCAGCGACTGAAGGCCAAACTCGTGGACAATAGCCGTAGCTTGGCGGATTATGAAATCATGGAACTCGTGCTGGCACAGGTCCTGCCTCGCCGGGACACCAAACCCCTGGCAAAAGAACTCATCGATCGATTCGGATCACTCAAGGACGCCATCACCGCGCGTCCCGATCAATTGAAAACCATCAAAGGCATTGGCCCAGCCGTTACCGTCCACTGGGCCTTGTTACAGGAATTATACGCCCGGATCGGCGAAACCCAGGCCCGAAGCGGGCAACCGTTGTCCGATCCCAGAGACGTGGCTCAGGCGGCCATGGCCCGACTCGGCGGCAAGGGAGTCGAAGAATTCTGGACCGCATTTCTGGACTCGAAAAATCGCGTTATCGCGTGGGAAAAGATCGGTAACGGCACAGTCAACGCGGCTCCGGTATTCCCCCGGGAAATCATTGCCATGGCACTCCGTCTGGAAGCAGTCAGCATCATCCTGGCACACAATCACCCCGGCGGAGACCCAACCCCTTCCAAGGAAGATGTGCTGCTGACAGGCATGATAAAAGAAGCCGCGCGCAGTCTGGATATCACTGTCCACGATCATATCGTGGTCACGGACACAGCCTATTGCAGTTTTTATGAAGAGGGCTATCTGTGACCCACCAACTCCACGCCATCATCCATGGAAAGGTCCATGGAGTCTGGTTTCGGGCGTGGACTCGAGATGTCGCGAAAGAAAACGCGATCGTGGGATGGGTTCGCAACCGCCCGGACGGGACCGTCGAAGTCCTGGCACACGGGAGAAAAACCGCCCTTGAAGACTTTGAAAATCGCCTTCGGGAAGGACCACCATTGGCACGGGTCTCGCGCATGGATCTTTCCTGGTCCGAAACGGATACCGAACTCGCGGCTTTCGTCATTTGTCACTAAAAAGGCATTTTTCACAAAAATAATATACTTGCAAACAGGATTTAACGACTTATTAGGTGTAACACACGCTGTTTGCACTCAAATGAGAGGTTATCCCCTTGAGCAAAAAGAACAAAAAGACTCCAATCCGCCCCACGCGAATCAAGCGAAAGAAATCGGATATCGTCAAAGATAAGGCTCCGGCCAACAAACCAAAAAAACCTGAATCAGACACAAAAAAATCCGGTGGTGAAGAATTACCGGATATCATCGAAGCCCTGACGAGCCAAGGCGGCAACGCAGGACTCTTCGGCGACGGAACCGGCATGACCGGCCCTGACCCGTCTGAAATTCCTCATACTCTGCCGGTTTTGGCAGTGCGGGATATCGTGGTCTTCAATTACATGATCCTGCCCCTGTTCGTGGGCCGTGAAAAATCGGTACAGGCCGTTGATGCGGCCCTGTCCGGCGATCGGTACATCCTCATCCTGACCCAAAAGGATGAAACCGTCGAAGACCCCACTGATGAACAACTCTACCGGACCGGCACCGTGGGCATGATCATGCGGATGCTCAAAATGCCCGATGGCCGACTCAAGGTCCTCGTTCAAGGTCTGGCCAGAGCCAAGGTCACCCGTTTTTCGTCCACTGACCCATACCACATCGCCGAACTGGAACCGCTGCCGGAACCGGAAACAGAACCCCTGACTGCGAAACAGGAAGCCCTTGTCCGCTCCTCCCGTGAACAATCTGAAAAGATACTGACACTCCGGGGCATCTCGGCACAGGACATCATGTCCGTGCTGAACAATGTGTCGGAACCGGGCCGACTGGCTGACCTGATCGCGTCCAATCTGCGCATGAAAGTGGAAGACGCCCAGAAAATCCTCGAATGCCACGATCCCATGAAACGCCTTGAGATGGTTAATAAACAACTGCTCAAGGAAGTTGAAGTCGCCAGTATGCAGAACAAGATCCAAACCATGGCCAAAGAGGGCATGGACAAGGCGCAACGCGATTTCTACCTGCGCGAACAACTCAAGGCCATCAAACGGGAATTGGGCGACGAAGGCGATGAATCCGAAGAAATGGAAGAACTTCGCAAGGGCATCACCACATCCGGAATGCCCAAGGATGTCATGAAAGAGGCGATCAAGCAGCTCCGACGCCTTGAGTCCATGCACGGCGAATCTTCAGAAGCCACGGTTATCCGAACCTATCTCGACTGGATGACCGAACTGCCATGGAAGAAAACCTCCCGCGACCGATTGGATATCAAAAAAGCCGAAACCATCTTGAATGATGACCACTACGATCTCGAGAAGGTCAAGGAACGCATTCTGGAATACCTGAGTGTCCGCAAACTCAATCCCAAGATGAAAGGGCCGATCCTGTGCTTTGTGGGTCCTCCCGGTGTGGGAAAGACCTCACTTGGCCGCTCCATCGCCCGGTCCCTGGGACGCAAATTCCATCGCATGTCCCTTGGCGGAATGCGTGATGAAGCGGAAATCCGCGGCCATCGCCGGACCTACATCGGGGCCATGCCCGGACGCATCATCCAGGCTATCAAGCAATGCGGCACCCGCAACCCGGTCATCATGTTGGATGAAATCGACAAACTCGGCTCGGATTTCCGGGGCGACCCGTCCTCTGCGTTGCTGGAAGTCCTTGATCCAGAACAGAACTTCACGTTCACCGACCATTACCTGAACGTCCCGTTTGATCTGTCAAAGGTCATGTTCATCTGTACGGCAAATATGCTCGACTCCATTCCCAGCCCGCTGCTGGACCGTATGGAAGTCATCCGCATTCCGGGATACACGGAACAAGAAAAGACTGTGATTACCCGCCGCTACATCCTTCCTCGTCAGATCACCGAAAATGGACTGAAGGAAAAGGAAATGACGATCAGCGACAAACTGATTGCCAAGGTGGTCCGTGAGTATACCCGCGAAGCCGGACTGCGTAATGTGGAACGCGAAATCGGAACCCTGTGTCGCAAAATGGCCCGCTGCAAGGCTGAAGGAGAAAAAGGCCCGTTCAAAGTCACGGCCAAAAACCTGTACACCCTGCTCGGACCGCCGC
Source organism: Pseudodesulfovibrio sp. JC047 (assembly GCF_010468615.1). Classification (NCBI taxonomy): domain Bacteria; kingdom Pseudomonadati; phylum Thermodesulfobacteriota; class Desulfovibrionia; order Desulfovibrionales; family Desulfovibrionaceae; genus Pseudodesulfovibrio; species Pseudodesulfovibrio sp. JC047. Next base: position 4,782 of record NZ_WUEH01000022.1, read on the forward strand.
GTTTTCTGGACGATGAAAAGGAAACCACCCTGCCTCCGGGAGTTGCTGTGGGGCTGGCTTGGACACCATATGGCGGAGAGATCTTGCACATCGAGGTGACGACCATGCCCGGCAAAGGCCGACTCACCCTGACCGGCAAGCTTGGCGATGTCATGAAGGAATCGGCTCAGGCCGCCCTGTCCATCGCCCGCACCATGGCCGAAGAATATGGCATTGATCCCGGATTCTCGGAAAAAATGGACATCCATGTTCACGTTCCCGCAGGAGCAACGCCCAAGGACGGCCCGTCAGCCGGCGTCACGCTGGTCACCGCACTGGTGTCCGCCCTGACCAACATTCCTATATGCCCGGACCTGGCCATGACCGGTGAAATAAGTCTCCGAGGCCGAGTCCTGCCCGTGGGAGGCGTCAAGGAAAAGATTCTCGCAGCGGTATCACGCGGTATGAAAAAAGTCCTGATCCCGTCTCAAAACAAAAAGGATTTAAGCGAAATTCCTGACGAATTACGAAAACGAATCAAAATCGTTCTCATTGAAAAAGTGGACGAAATCTGGCCACAAGCCAAGGTCTGCTAATTCCTGACCCAAAACATCTTCACAGGCCCCTGAACAGCAGTTCCGGGGCCTGTTTTCTTATCTGAAAACCACGTACAAAAACTTCTGGGAATCATCTGCCTGTTCCCTACGATGGAACGCAGTCCTCTTCGCATCCAGAAAAAGGACCACGAATTTCCCTTTTTCCAAGCTGGACACGGCCTATCCACGACTTATCTTCATTGCGATACATTGCCAGATCAGCCCTTTTCGGCTATGGAAACTCTCTGCCGAGGCAATTCGGTATAAAACATCATTTCGGAGCATGTCATGCCCATATTTGAATACAAATGCAGCGATTGTGGCCACGAATTCGAAGAACTCGTTTTTGATCGGGATGAATGTCCCCCCTGCCCCAAATGTCAATCCGCCAACACGGGCAAACTTATGAGCGCGGTCCGCTCCAAGGTCAATGGCGGAGCCTCTGCTCCGGCAGCCAATCCGGGCGGCGGCGACTCGGGTCCGAGCTTTTCCGCGACCTCCCCGTGTTCCGGTTGCTCCGGCGGGGACTGCTCCAATTGTGGCTAACATTTTATCATCAAAAGGTTTGCAATGAAAAATTTGACCATCGCCACCCGAGGCAGTGAACTGGCTCTCTGGCAGGCGGACCACATCAAGGACCGACTCGAAGCCAAATACCCCGACCTGACGGTGAATTTGCTGAAAATCAAGACCAAGGGTGACAAAATTCTCGATGTGCCGTTGGCAAAGGTCGGCGGCAAAGGTCTCTTCGTCAAGGAAATCGAAGAAGCCCTGCTGGACGGTCGCGCTCAATTGGCAGTCCATTCAATGAAAGACGTTCCCACCAAATTGCCGGACGGCCTTGAAGTCGGCATCATTACGGAACGCGGTGCTTCCACCGACACCCTGCTTTCTGTCAAGTATCAGGGACTTGAAGGCCTGCCCAAAGGTGCCGTGGTCGGCACTTCCAGCCTACGCCGTCAATCCCAGCTCGCCGCGCTGCGGTCCGATCTCAAGATCGAATCATTGCGAGGCAACCTCAACACCCGTATCCAGAAATTGCTGGACGGCAACTTCGACGCCATTGTGGTCGCCACAGCCGGACTGGAACGCCTCGGCATTTCCGCGCCCAAACGGGAAGAACTCGGCCCGCCCGAATTTCTGCCCGCAGTGGCACAGGGCGCGCTCGGCATTGAATACCGGTCCGACAACGCCGAACTGATCGAGATGCTTCAGTTCCTCGACCATGCCCCCACCAAGGTGCAGGTCATGGCGGAACGGGGCTTTCTGACTGGTCTCGACGGCGGATGTCAGGTTCCCATCGCCGCATGGTCAGTGCTCACAGACGACTCGGTTCACCTGACCGGTTTCGTAGCCGACGTGGACGGCTCTCGTCCCATTCGTCTTGAAATCGAAGGCAAGGCCGCTGATGCCTGGGACCTCGGCATGGAATTGGCCGACCAGGTCTGCAAAGCCGGTGGCAAAGAAATCCTCGACGAAGTATATAATCGCGAATCATAGCCGCCAACGACCGTATTTCGCGGTTTTTGACGATTTTTTTTTGCACCACATAACTCTATGAAAAAACTCACTGGAATCCGGCTCCCGGGGGAACGCATCCCCCGCGACCCGGCCCATCCCCTAAAGGTTTGCTCCGGCACGTCGATAAAAACAGCATACGATATATTCAACCACCCACTCACGGAGGTTCGGATTATGGAAATTGCTGGATGTGATAGACAGAACATGAACCTGGCGGATCAAATCAAAAACATTCGCAAGGTCAAACTTCAGCGGGACGTCTTGGAAAACCCGGAAATGGCCCGTCAACTTGTCAAAATTGAGGCCACCGGCATCTACAACGCCAAAGGCGACGTCATACAAGCCGTCACCGGAGATCTTGGCGATGCGTAGATTCGAATGGAATCTTTCACAAAAAAAGAGGCTGGACACATAATCCAGCCTCTTTTTTTCAATAATTTCAGTAATTCAATAGTTCTTTCAACAACGAACATTTGCCATAATTCGACTTAATCGTCAGCTTCATCCACACCCGCGTCCGCAAATGTCGCCATGTCGTTGTAAATATTGGCCGCGCACCGAACCAGGAACATGGCACAGGCCGCGCCAGTCCCTTCACCAAGACGGAATCCGAGATCAAGATAGGGCTTGAGTCCCATGGCCTTGACCGCAGTCGCGTGCCCGGGCTCGGCAGAGGCGTGACTCAACAGACAATATTCCTTGACTGTGGGGCACAGCTTCCAGGCCGCGAGATATGCTGCGGTAGAAATGAAACCATCCACACACACCAGCTGCCGATTCTTGGCCCCGCCAATAACGAGACCGGCCAATGTCGCAATTTCCAACCCACCGAGTGCAGCGAGAATCGCAAAGGCGTCACCAGAATCGACCACGTCGGCATTAACGGTCAACCCCTTCCGAATGACATTGACTTTGGAAGCTATCTGATCAGAACCAAGTCCGGTTCCGGGTCCGGTCATGGATTCGGGATCAAGGCCCAAATAGGCACAATACAAGGCCGTTGACGACGTGGTATTGGAAACGCCCATTTCACCGGTTCCAAGGGCTTTCACCCCTTCATCGTGCGCACGGTCAGCCAGAGAAATACCAAGCTCAAGAGCCTGAAGGCACTGTTCATGCGTCATGGCCGGGCCCTGCGCCAAATTGGCGGTTCCCGGTGCGACCTTGGCCTGAATGAGCTTGGGATGGTCCTCATAGGTACCACCGCAACATCCGGCGTCCACCACAAAAAGTTGCGCCCCGACCGTCTGAGACATGACGTTGATTCCGGCACCGTCATTGAGGAAATTCAAGACCATTTGCCGCGTGACATCCTGAGGATACACACTCACCCCTTCGGCATTGACACCATGATCTCCGGCCACGGTATAAATCCGCATGGGGTCAACTACAGGCTTTTGACCTTCCTGAATCCGAAAGAGTTGGATTGCCAAATCTTCCAAACGACCAAAGCTACCCAAGGGCTTTGTCAAATTATCCAGATGAGCCTGCCCCTTCTCAATAAGAGCCACATCAAGCGGTTTGATTGCGGCCAAAGCCGCTTCAAAAGTCGTCTTCATACTCTATTTCCCCAATGTATTTTTTTGTAAAAAAGAGCGATAGCCTGTCCAATCTCAGCTGTAAATACCCAAATTCCGCCATTGCCTGACTTTTTGAACCATGCTAGGAAATTGACGTCTGTTTATAGACTCTTTCACCAATTCTTGCACAAAATAATGAAAAGAAAACTCTGTATTGTTCATGCCAACTGTCAGGGCGAGCCACTCATTCAACGGCTCATGACCTGCGCTGATTTTTCCGACACCTTTGAATGCAGACTTTTCACCAATTATATTCACGAACCCATTCCATCGGATCTTCTGAACACCTGTTCCCTCTTTCTCTATCAGTATCTCTCTGCCGACTGGGGGAATCTGGCCTCGCACACGCTGCTTTCACACCTACCTGACACGGCCCGGTCACTGTGCATTCCCAACATGTTTTTCACCGGCTATTGGCCCACCTGGTCAAGCAGGCCGGGATTTGATTATCGCTGCGACTATCTGGACGCGTTCGTGGACCTCGGCCTTCCGGCAGAAGAAACCATGATTCTGGCCCTGCATTCAGACATTGCGGCAAAACATGACCTCCCAACGCGGTTGACCGAGACCTTCATGCAGGAACGGACCCGAGAGCAACACACGCCCATTCGATATACCGACATCATCGAAAAACGATTCCGGGAGGTCCGATTGTTCAATACCATCAACCACCCCGGTCCACTGCTCATGAACCACGCGGCCAAAGGTGTTCTGACTGAACTGGGATTCACTCCGCCCCCGGACGCAACATTGGAAGCCCTGGGTGACCCGTTCCCGGAATTCCATCTCCCGATGAATCCCCGGGTCGCCGAAACATTCGGGTTGTCCTTTGGCGGTCCAGACCACATGTATCCCGTGTATGGCCAGACAATGAACTACGGCCACTGGGTGGCACACTACATCAGTGCCAGACAGGCAAATATCACGGATTTCATCGGCTTTTTGCTGGCGCTTCACGAAGCATAAGATCATGGAAAAGAAGTCGAACGATCGACGCACACGACTTCATCCCCACACCAATCTCTTCGAGCCATCAAAACCAGCAACGATGCAATCGGCCAACAGTTTCGCCCCGCAAAGACGCTTTACCCCATCACGACACAACGACATGAAGCCGAAGCTTCGAGAAGTGGTCGAGTGGGAGGCGCAAGGGGGATTCGCCCCGCAGCGGACTCTTCAGTCCGTGAGGACGCGAATTCACCGCAGCAACGATGCAATCGGCCAATGGTTTCGCCCCGCAAAGACGCTTTACCCCATCACGACACAACCACATGAAGCCGAAGCTTCGAGAAGTGGTCGAGTGGGAGGCGCAAGGAGCATTCGCCCCGCAGCGGACTCTTCAGTCCGTGAGGACGTGAATTCACCGCAGCAACGATGCAATCGGCCAATGATTTCGCCCCGCAAAGACGCTTTACCCCATCACGACACAACCACATGAAGCCGAAGCTTCGAGAAGTGGTCGAGTGGGAGGCGCAAGGGGGATTCGCCCCGCAGCGTACTCTTCAGTACGTGAGGACGCGAATTCACCGCAGCAACGATGCAATCGGCCGCTTATCGAAGCTTCGGCGGGCCAAGGACGATCATTTCGGCAATAGTGTGGTCCACTTTGGGGAGTTGTTGGAGCTTTTTCCCGACAAATTGCATCTCCAGCATGACCAGATTCTTGTACAGAGGGGTGCGATCCACAAAAGGCGGAGTCTCCATGTCCTTGGTAAGATCCTGACATCGATAACACCCCGGGAAATGGATGGCCTGCCCGGTGGGCTTGACGAGCATGTTGGGAACGCCGTGCATCCGGCAAATCATGAGCCGATGCTTGTACAATCCACATATGCCCTGCTTCTCATCGATATTCAGGGGACACATGATGTGCGGCCGCTGGCCCTGAGACAGTGCTGCCTGCGCCTGCTCCACATAGGCCTGAGCCTTGTCCTTGATGGACTCCAGACGATCGGCTGGGAGCTGCTTCAACCCCTCCCACATGTAGGCCCATTCCACATAGGTGTGGTGCTGGAAAAACGAGAGACAACAGTTGTCCCCACACCCGTCACACCGCATTCCAATCGGCTCGGCCACATCATTGTACCGATCAACCATTGTATCATAGATGGCAGCCAGTTTGCGAAAAGCCGCCTTGGGGGTCAATTTATTCATGCAAAATCCACGTGTTCGAGAATGAGAGCCACACTTTCTTCCGGAGTATTCTCAACGGTGCTGACCACAATGTCAGCGGCGGCTCGATACAAAGGCTCCCGTTCATGATACAGGTCGCGCATGGTCGTGCCCGGACTGATGGCAAGTCCCCGATTTTCAGCATCGCCCACGCGCTTGACAAAAGTGGCTTCGTCAATGTCGAGCAAAACCACTGGACCAAGCTTCTTGAGCTGCGCCATGGCCTTGGGACCATAGATGACACTTCCACCCGTTGAAATGACCGTGCGGGTCAAATTCAATTCAGAAACAAGCTGTTCTTCAATATGCAGGAATTCATCCAGACCGTGGGTATCAAGAAGCACCTGCAACGGCATGGCATAATATGATTCAAGATACCGATCCGTGTCGAGCTGTCCCCAACCAAGACGCTTGGCCAACAACGAGCCGAGCGTAGACTTCCCGGCAGAGGCCATGCCCACCAGCGTGATGCACGGCAACGGAATCGGGTCTCGCTCCAAGGGAGTGAATGCCATGACTATTCGCCTCGCACCAGGCAGACTTTATCTTCATTGTCCCGCTCGACCACCAACACGTTAACGTGCTCGTCGCCCAACGTATCAACCCGCTTGCCAACATAATCCGCCTGAATGGGCAATTCGCGGTGGCCCCGGTCAACCAGAACCAGCAATTCAACACACCGGGGACGACCATAATCCAAAATGGCTTCAAGCGCGGCCCGAACCGTCCGCCCGGAATAGAGTACGTCGTCCACCAAGACGATCGTCCGACCTTCGACATCATACCCGATTTCAGAACAATTGATGGTCGGGGCCAATTCCAGATTGGTGGTCCAGTCGTCGCGGTACAGATTGATATCGAGCTTGCCAAGCGGTACTTTGCGCCCCAGACGCTCATCCAACAATTTTTTCAACCGTTCGGCCAAATCGGCACCACGCCGTTGAATTCCAAGAATGGCAACGGTTTCGTCGTCGCCATGCCGTTCATAAATTTCAAAAGCCAGCCGCTCAAGCGTCCGGCTCATTTCTCTATCAGACAAGATGGTCCCGCATTCTTTCATCGTGGTGGCCTCGCTCCGTTATTCGCTGTTCTCGGGATTGAGGAAAGTAGCCCATACCACCAAGGGTGGTCAACATCTCGACCGAGAATATGCAACTTTCGATTTGACAATTACTCCTATTAACCTTACCTCTTCCTTTCCCGACCACAATTAGGAGGAAATAAACATGTTCGAAGTTACAGAAGCTGCTCAAAAACAGCTTGAAGGCTACTTCCAGGACAAGGACGCATCCCCCATCCGCGTGTATCTCGCGGCGGGTGGCTGATCTGGCCCACGCCTGACCCTGGCTCTGGATGAGCCTAACGATAAAGACGAAGTCATTGAAGCCGCGGGTTTGACCTTCCTTGTTGACAAGGAATTACAGGAACAAACCGGCAAAATCAAAATCGATATGACCTACTACGGATTCGTGGTGGAGTCGGAAAACCCGATCGGTGGCGGCGAAGGTGCAAGTTGCAGCTGCTCATCCTCAGGTTCATGTGATTCAGCCGGTTCCGGCGGGTGTGGCTGCTAACGCGACACAAACGCCTTTATACGACGATAAAAAAAAGGTCGGACCTTGTGCGAAACTCCGCATAAGGCCCGGCTTTTTTTTGTGATCGTCCCACTCCTTTTTCCTCCCATTTTTCTTTTCTTTCCTTTCCTTTCATTCTTTTTTTTCTTCCCCTCTTTTGCAAAGCATATTATTGTCGCACTACTCAGACGAAAAATGCGCTTTTTTCTCGGCTTTAACGGTTCAACCGCTTTGAATAAAACACAATGTCACATTCAATCCAGGGAGACGACCAATGCCCAAAAAGAAACTCACGAACAATTTCGGTGCCCCAGTGGCTGACAACCAAAACGTTCAGACCGCCGGACCTCGGGGACCACAACTTTTGCAGGATGTCTGGTTTCTTGAAAAACTCGCGCATTTCGACAGGGAAGTGATCCCGGAACGTCGGATGCACGCCAAAGGGTCCGGAGCCTTCGGCACCTTCACCGTCACCCACGACATTTCCCAATTCACCAAGGCCAGCCTTTTTGCTGAAGTCGGTAAAAAGACCCCGGTATTCGCCCGTTTCTCCACCGTTGCCGGAGAACGTGGCGCTGCAGACGCCGAACGCGACATCCGAGGATTCGCCCTCAAATTCTACACTGATGAAGGCAATTGGGACCTTGTGGGCAACAACACTCCGGTCTTTTTCCTCCGCGATCCGCTCAAATTCCCGGACCTCAACCATGCGGTCAAACGAGACCCGCGCACCAATCTGCGCAGTGCGAAAAACAACTGGGACTTCTGGACATCCCTGCCCGAGGCACTCCATCAGGTCACCATCACCATGAGTGACCGGGGTATTCCCCGCTCCTACCGACACATGCACGGCTTCGGCAGTCACACCTTCAGTTTTCTCAACGCGGACAACGAACGATTCTGGGTCAAATTCCACTTCCGCTCACAACAGGGCATTGAAAACATGACGGACGCCGAAGCAGCCGAAGCCATTGGCGTCTGCCGAGAAACCCACCAGCGGGATCTCTATGAGAGTATCGAACACGGCGCGTACCCCAAATGGACATTACGGGTGCAGATCATGCCTGAAAAAGACGCCGCCACATACGCACACAATCCCTTCGATCTGACAAAAGTCTGGTATCACAAAGACTATCCACTCATTGACGTCGGCGAACTGGAATTGAACCGCAACCCGGAAAACTATTTTGCCGAAGTCGAACAGGCCGCCTTCAATCCGGCCAGCGTTGTTCCCGGTATCGGTTTTTCCCCGGACAAGATGCTTCAAGGTCGACTCTTTTCCTATGGCGACGCCCAACGGTATCGTCTCGGGGTCAATCATCACCTCATTCCGGTCAACGCCGCCAAATGCCCGACGGGTATCACCGGGACGGTGCCATGCGCGTTGACGGCAACTACGGCAGCACGCTCGGCTATGAACCCAACAGTTATGGCGAATGGCAGGAACAACCCGAGCACAAAGAGCCGCCGCTCGAACTCGATGGTGCGGCATACAATTGGGACCATCGAGAAGACGACGATTATTACACCCAACCGGGCAAACTGTTCCGGCTGATGTCACCTGAACAACAACAGGTGCTTTTTGACAACACGGCCCGAGCCATGGGCGATGCCCCGGACGAAATCAAACAACGACACATCCAAAACTGCATGAAAGCTGACCCCAACTACGGTACCGGTGTGGCCGCAGCGCTCGGCCTCACACCGGATATTGCCTGATTCATCCCACACGTAACACTGGGAGAGCCTTTTTTTGAGGCTCTCCTTTTTTTGTGCTCAACCTCTTGGGAAAAAAGTATTTGCATCCCAAATCAACAGACAAAACCACGGTCAATTTCTCTCTTTCTCTGCAAAAAAAGATGCCCGCCCTCTTTACAAAGAACAATTCCTACTTAATTGGTATCAAACACAACAACGTTTAGGAGAATACAAATGATTACAGTCACAGAATCTGCACAGCAGGAATTGACCACATATTTTGCCGACCGCGACGTTCAACCCATCCGGGTTCATCTGTCTGATGGCGGGTGTTCCGGCATGAAATTGTCTTTGGCTTTGGACGAAGTCCGCGATGGCGACGCCTCTGTCGAGCACGGTGGCTTCACCTTTCTCATCAACGAGGAATTGGCCGAGGCATCAGGCAAAGTTTCCATTGATATGACCGACTACGGGTTCACCATTGAATCCGAAAAACAGGTCGGTACGAGTGGTGGAGGCGGCTGCTCCGGCTGCTCATGCGGCTGCTAGGCACACTTTTCGAAAGAAATTTCGCACAGCATAAAAAAACGCCCGGGCCAATCATCATCTCGATGCATGGCCCGGGCTTTTACGTGATCTACTTTTCCATTCCGCCCAAAACGGCTCTGCCTGAAAAATCAAAGGGGCAGTGCTCGCTTGGCACCGCCCCACTCGATTAGGACCGCAACCCGGCCTTAAAGCCGGTTTAATCGAAAGTCCTCTCATCGACGAGCCGGGGCGCGTCTTCCGGGAGTGTCCCGGGCGCGCAGGTCTCGACGACTGGTTTCAATTTCATCACCGATTGAAAATCGGTGCAGAACTTTTTCGTATTCAATGAGGTGACTGTTTCCACTGCCACCACAAGGAAGTCCCTGCCTTTATCATTTTTCACTAAAATCTGCCAGCCCGAAACGTCAGGATATCTCGCAAAAACGGTCGAAGCCTGCTCGGGGTATACAAACTGTCCTTTGACTTTGGTGACATCATCGACGCGCCCTTTCCATCCTGTCAATTTCCGCGCTGTTCGACCACACGCGCACACTGACGCATCAATCGATGACATATCGCCAGTGGCCAGTCGAACAAGTGGATAGTCCGTAAAAAACGGCGTGACCACCACTTCACCGATATCTCCATCCGGCACCGGTTCCCCGGTCGTCGGATCACAGATCTCCACATGTCGGTAATTCGACAGGTGCAGGCCGCCACGCTCCGTGCATTCGTAGGCCACACATCCAACGTCCGCCGTGCCATATCCCTCACGGACCGTAATGCCAAACATCTCTTCAACGTCACCCCGAAGCTCTTCCGACAATGGCTCCGCAGCCACATACGCCTTTTCAAGCGCGAAATCTTCCCGCACATCCACCCCCAAAGCCAATGCCCGCTCTCCGATCTCTTTCAAATAACTGGCCATGCCCACAAATGCCGTCACCGGCAGTCGGGTCAGCAACTCAATCTGTGTGTCCGTGTTTCCCGGTCCAGCCGGAATCACCCCGCATCCGATATCCCGAAGCGGTTGTTCAAACATCAGCCCTGCCGGGGTCATGTGATACGAAAATGTCATCTGAGTCAGGTCGCCAGGTCGAAAACCCGCCGCAAAAAAGGCCTCACTCCACGCCCAATAGTCCGGGTCCATACCTTCCGGATCAAAAATCGGTCCCGGGGACTGATACACTCTCGACAGTTGGCCCGGCTGACACTTCAAGAACCAGCCAAGACCATATTCCTGCTGCCATTGAATAATGTCCCGTTTCCTCAGCGGTGGAATTTTCCCGAAATCCTCCCACCCCTTGAAATCACGGGCACACGCCCCCATGGCCTCCAAACGGGCCTGAAATTCTCCTGACGAATGTTCCGCCTCAAGCACAACCTCACGCACGCCCTTCCACTTGCGCTTCATCCGCTTTTCACGAGGCTCAGTCTCATAGACGCTGTGATACATACTGCCTCCCTCTCGTCAAACACACGCTCCACCTGAGAAAAACCAGTATTCATTTACTTACGATAGATTCAGGAATATTTCACCCTAAACTTTCGAGAGATGCCTTCAGCGACTTGGGGGAAAGAGAAGGAGAGGGGAGGTCGGAGGCGAAACTCGACTAAGCGTCAAATTATACGTCAACACCCTGTTTTTTATACTCATTAAGCTTATTTCGCAGAGTCCGCACGGAGATACCAAGGAGTTCGGCGGCACGAGTTCGGTTGCCGGTTGTTTCTTCAAGACTTTTGAGAATAAGGCGTTTTTCCATTTCGTGAATGGGCATGACGGAAAGGGCCTCGTCCGGGGTGGATGGGGGGGCGGACTCGGAGACGGCCTGCTGTCCGGCATCGATTTCGGACAGATCATCAGGCATCCACTGTTCGTCGCCCATGAGAAAATGTTTGGTCTGAATCGGTCCCTGCCCGGCGAGAAGCACCGCGCGCTCCATGAGGTTCTGCAACTCTCGCACGTTACCAGGCCAATCGTATTTCATGAGCCACTGCTTGGCATTGTCCGAAAAAACCAACGGATCAAGTCCGTATGTGGCAGTGAACTTATTCGTAAAATATTCGGCCAGAAGAAGGACATCGTCGCCACGATCCTTGAGCGCGGGCAAGGTCAGGGGAATGACATTCAGACGATAGAACAAGTCCTGCCGGAACTTGCCTTCGCGAACGGTTGCCTCGATATCCCGGTTGGTGGTGGCCAAAACTCGAACATCGATGTGGACGGTCTCTACACCCCCCACACGATCGAATTCGGACTCCTGAAGCACACGAAGCAGCTTGGCCTGAAGGCCTAGGTCCATCTCCGTGATTTCATCCAGAAGAATGGTCCCGCCATTGGCCAATTCAAATTTACCGAGCTTGCGATTGATCGCACCGGTAAACGCGCCCTTTTCATGTCCGAAAAGTTCGGATTCAAGCAAATGCTCAGGCAGAGCCGCGCAGTTGATGGCGACAAAAGGCTTGTCCGTGCGATTGGAATTGTGATGCAGATAGCGGGCAAACATCTCCTTTCCTGTCCCGGAATCACCGGAAATCAACACAGTAGCCTTGGAACCGGCAACCTGTCTGGCAAGGGCCAAGACCCGCAATACGGCCTTGTGTCTGCCGATAATCTTGAATTTCCCGGGGACCGAAGACGGAGAAACAGACTTGGGTGTATTCCGCGCAATTGGCTCAGGTTCAGGATCAGGTTCAGGTGCGGGCAGGACAAGCCTGATTTTTTCCCAGACCAATGGTTCGATCCAGTAATCACGTGCGCCAAGCTCAAGATATTCCGTGGCCTGCTCGACAGAACCGGACGCCGTAAAGATAACGACCGGAGGGCAGCCTTCAAGAGCCTGAATCTGCGTTAAAAAAGCCCTGACATCGAACCCTCGCAAGTCTGGTCGGCATAACACGAGACAGGGGTTTGATTTCTTGATAAACCCGAGTGCGCCAGTAAGATTGTCGGCCAATCCGGCCTGCAACCCGGCCTTTTGCAAGGTAGGGAAGATGCCTGTGACGGACTGGGGTTCCGCGATGAAAAGTACTGTTCTGGCCGACATGATCCCTTCTTTTAGCCGTAAGTGGGACAGTTTACAAGAGGTTCACTGTTTTCACCGTTTGAACGGTGTTTTTGACCGCCTGTCAAGATGATTATTCCATCAACCAGCCTTCAGTTGTTTTGGATATCACGACGCTCTAAAGAGAATACACGAAAAGGAACAGGGAGAACACCTGCCGACCCTTGAGAGAACTTGAGAAGTCTCTGATTTGAATTCCATATGGTGCCCGTGCGCGCCTTGCCCTGCCGAGTGCCATCTGGTACTTCTCGAAAGCCTAACCGCTAACAAGAAAAAAGCCCATGAGAACATCCATACCTGTCCTATGTTATCACAATGTCAACGACATTGACGGCCATACGCCGGAACTTTTTTGCGAACACCTCGACGCCATGATCGACGCCGGGTGGCACACCATCTCCGCACGGGAACTTCTGGCCGTGACCCGCGGACAGATGAAAGCCCCGAAAAAGACCGTGGTGCTCACCTTTGACGACGGACACCTGTCCAACTGGCTGACCGTTGTCCCGGAACTGGAAAAACGGAACATGACCGGCACCTTTTTCGGGCTGTCCGATTTCACAATCGATGGTCCGGTACGCACGATGGAAACCGCCCCGGACATGGTGTCCATGCCGGATGCTTTCAGAAACGCCCATCTCAACGGCGATTTCTCCCAATTCATGACGACAGAGGAATTCAAGGCCATACTCGACAAGGGAATGGAAGTCTTCTCGCATGGCCGTCGGCACCAGGGCGCGTTTCTGGACCTCAAGCCATTGCAGCGTATGGGAAACAACGCCCATTGGGGTGCCTGGTCGATCTACCCGGGCTTCAATGCGGCCTGGCCAACCTTCAAGGTGGGCAGCGGATATGTGTATGACGGATTCCAACCCGTCCTTGACGGCTCAGGAGAACCCCGGTTCGTCCAACGCTCCACCGCTGACCGACTCGCCTTCTGCCGCCGGGACTTTCGCAAAAGCATGGACTGGATTCGTGAACTGAACGGATATGATGAACAACTTTTCTGCTGGCCATGGGGACAATTCTGCCCCGATGCACAGGATGAATTGCGCAAGGCCGGCTATGTGGGCGCATTCACCTTGGAACGGTGGGTCAACGCCAAAGGCACGAACCCATTCCGGCTCAATCGAATTGGTGTAGGCAAGAAGAAAACCGGCGCGTGGATTCAGTCCCGGTTGCGGATGTACGGGTCTGATCCGGCGGCACGCGTATTTTTCAAACTGCACACCAAACGGCCCGAGGTCCATCGAGTCTTGTTTACCACGGACTCCGTGAAACTCTCCGGTGGCAGTCGCCAGATGGTCAACAACATCAAGGCCATGTCCGAAATGGGTATCACAACGTATGCCCTGCTCACCAGTGACAGCCCCATCAATGACGCGCTCAAGGATCTGGATGTGGAAATCATCCACTTCGACGGATTCCGACACTATCTCAAGGCCGGTCGATTCCTGAAAAAACTGGTCAAAGAACACGCTATCGACGTGGTCCACACCTTTCACAATCGGGCATACAAAATGGGCGTGCTGGCCCGACTCATGGGGGCCAAATACAAACTGTTCATCAACCGGGGTGTCATCTCCAAGCCCAACTCGATCTTTTTTCTATGGACCGCACTGGCCAATGGCGTCATCACCAACTCCCGCCAATGCGCTGATATCCTGCGCGCCCACCATGTGCTGAAAAGACGGCTCAATGTGGTGTACAATGCCTATGTCGGACCGGATTTCGGCACGCCAAAACCGCGCAAGAAACGGGGCATCCGTTTCATCTACATCGGCAATAATGCCCATATCAAAGGATATGATGTCTTTCTCGATGCCGCCGCAGCCCTGTGTGAAAAAGGGTGCCGCGACATGGAATTCGTGGCCGTGGGTGTCCCTCAAGAAATATCGGGGGATCTTGCCGCACACCTGACACCGGCTGTTCGGGAACGACTTCGGGCGACCGGAACCATCCCACACAACCAGGTACTTGAAGAACTCGCATTCGCGGACGTGCAGGTTATGACATCCCGCAAGGAAAGTCTGCCCAACGTCCTGCTTGAAGGATTCGCCCTCGGCGTTCCGGCCATTTGTACCCGCGTGGGTGGCGTGCCGGAAATCATTCAAGATGGGGTGAACGGATTTTTGTGCGACAACGAAGACAGTGCGTGTCTGGCCGAAAAGATGCAGGCAATGGCTGACGACTCGAAAATCCGGTACTCCATGGGATATGCTGGACACGCCTTGGTCAGCACCATGTTGACCCCAGAGGCAAAAGGCCGCAATCTCATGCGCGTCTACATGGGCGAAAGACTCGACGAGCCGCTGGATTTGAACATGTTGCCAACCGTACAGGACGAAGATGAACCCTTTGGACACAGCGAGCACTGATTCCCTGACCGGGGCATGGCTGTCGTTGCCAGCCCCTCTCAAGGCCAAATTGCGTCTGGGATTTACCGGCACGCGTCATCTGCTTGATATCGCGGCATGGTGCATGGCTTCTGGCGCTCCAACCCTGAACCCCATTGCCTTGGACGCGCTTGAAACCGCACTCCGGGAAAATCCGCTCAACGGCATTCTGGCACAAAGCCTCCTCGCCAATACACGAGTCAAACACCTGCTGTCTCAAGACAAATTGAACCAACTGGCGATCGTCACCACTCACTACCGCCCCCCGACCTCCCCTGACGACTCGCTCTCTCCGCATCACACAGCTGACATCGCGGCACAGCAGGACGCTATCAGTCGGCATATCAACGACACGCCAAACAACTTGTATTGGCTGGAGCAGGGAATACAAGTCGGACTCTTTGCAAAAGACACCAAAAAAAGTGCTGAATTGTATGAATTCATCACTAAGCCAGGTGTCAAAAGAGTCTTCAAAACCGCAATAGACACCATTTTTAAAGATCGATTTTCGATAAAAGACACTCAAGATCATAATTTTCTGAAAAAGGTGGGAACAACACCATGGAATACGAACCGACTTTTGCGGACGTATGACGCACTGACCGGAGTGGCTGACGAAAAAAAACCTGTGCCGGGTTCGGTCGCGATCCTGATCCACTCATCCAATAACGCGGACGGATTGGACGCAACCCTGACTTCATTGATTGAATCTGACATTTCCGAAGCATCGTTGTTCATCATGGATCACGGCTCGACCGACCGGACTCCAGCCATTTTAAAGACATGGGCTGGCCGATTCGCCACCCGATTCGGGCCGAATCACTGCTCGATCATCACCCTGCCCATCCCCATCGGCAACCCAGCGGCCAAAAACTGGTTGCTCCATCTGGACGCCGTGCGCGATCACGACTTCATCTGTCTGCTTGATGACGCGGTGACCGTTGCCCCGGACTGGCTTTCCAGACTCGGA
This sequence comes from Pseudodesulfovibrio sp. JC047, assembly GCF_010468615.1. Classification (NCBI taxonomy): domain Bacteria; kingdom Pseudomonadati; phylum Thermodesulfobacteriota; class Desulfovibrionia; order Desulfovibrionales; family Desulfovibrionaceae; genus Pseudodesulfovibrio; species Pseudodesulfovibrio sp. JC047. The sequence goes on from NZ_WUEH01000022.1 coordinate 20,861, forward strand.
ACAGCCGTCCTTCAGTACCCCGATGCCGGAGTCTGGGGCGGCAAATTGGTCAATCATGCCAACCACAACCACATCATCAGCACAGATCATCACCTGTTGGTCGAACCAGACGCGGTCATGAACCTTTCCCGGCTCGCCCCCAACCCATTCTCTTTTTCTGCACTACACAGCCAGACACGAAACAGCACCACTTTCGAATTCATGCGTCCCTGCGCCGCTTTTTCAGGTGGATGTCATCTTTTCCGCACCCCCACACTCCTGGAAACAGGCGACTTTGCCATCCAGTTGTCACCAGCCGACTATGACACGACCGAATATGCCATCCGACTGTGCTCACGCGGCCTGTTCCCGGTCTGTCACGGGCATCTGCCGTTTCACACACTCCCTTCGACGCATATTCCCGCGATGACAGGCATCCCCCATAGCAGCAACGCCCTCGGCAATCGGTACAAAATGCAAACAATGTATGATGTTGAAGAAATACAAGCTATTGCCGCAGCCGAACACGCCACTCTTGACGCTGATATCCTGACCAAACTGCAATTTTTTCAAACCGTGCGATAAGAAAAGACACGACCTTCCTGGCAAGGGATAATTTTTCGCCCAAAAAACCATTTCTTGATTGGCAGAACGGCTGTCCACGGGTACAGTCCTCCCATGTCATTCCCAGCCAACCTTCCTCTTGAGGATGTTTTCGCCTCCATTGCAGATGGACTGTTCACCGTCGATACCGATTGGAACATCACCTATTTCAACGAGGCCGCACAACGCATCACCGGCATCGGCCAGACAGAGGCCATGGGATGCAAATGTTGGGACGTCTTCCGATCGTCTCTGTGCGATGGGCATTGTGCCATCAGCCAGTGCATGAAGGCCGGAGGCCGGATCGTCAACAAATCCATTTTCATCGTGCGAAGCGACGGTAGCACGCTACCAATTTCCATCTCCGCCTCGACCCTCCACGACAGTGATGGGCAGGTCATTGGCGGCGTGGAAACATTTCGCGATCTCACGGAAATCCACTCCATCCGACGACAGGCCAAAGATATTTACCGATTCGAAAACATTGTGGGTCGAAGTCAGGCCCTGGAAAAGATCTTTCGCATCCTCCCACGCATCAGTGACAGCGAGGCAACCACCTTGCTCCTGGGGCAATCCGGGACCGGCAAAGAACTCTTTGCCCGGGCCATCCACAACCTCAGCCCCCGCAAAGATGGCCCATTCGTGCCTGTCAACTGCGGCGCACTGCCCGACACATTGCTGGAATCCGAACTCTTCGGCTACAAAAAAGGCGCATTCACGGACGCTCGCACCGACAAACCGGGCCGATTCGAATTAGCGAATAAGGGCACGGTTTTTCTGGATGAAATCGGGGACATGCCCGGCAAGCTCCAAGTCAAACTTCTCCGGTTTCTGCAAGACAAAATGTATGAACCATTGGGCGGCGTCTCGCCTGTTCATGCGGACGTGCGCGTGATCGCGGCCACCAACCGCAATCTGGAACAAGCCGTTGCAGACGGCAGCTTTCGACAGGATCTGTACTACCGACTCAACGTCGTCACACTGACCCTGCCACCACTCAAAAAACGGCCAGAAGACCTCCCCCTGTTGATCGACCATTTCCTCGAAGAATTCAACGCCATGCAGGACAAATCCATTCAAGGAGTGAGTGAAGACACCCTTCACATCCTCCTGCATCACGAGTTCCCCGGCAACGTCCGCGAGCTGGAAAATATCCTTGAATACGCCTTCATCCTCTGCCGAGAAGGGTTCATTCAGGTCGAACACCTCCCGGAATATCTCCAGCCGGACAAACCGGAAACCGACGGACCACATCCACTGCGCGGAACCATGAACGATATCAAACGTCGCGCTGCACGATACGCCGTGGAACGCAACCACGGGAAAAAAATGGCGGCCTGCCGAGACCTGGGCATCACCAAAGACACCCTGCGAAAGATGCTCTCCGTCATCCAAAAGACAAAAAAATAGCCCACCATACTTCTTATGGCGAAAAATTCGCCTGCTGTACTTTCTCAATTTTCTTCAAGCATCTGATTTCATGGGACTTAATCTATTGGCACGGTCCATGCTATATAGAAAAATGACGGCAAGAGTCCTGCCGAACTTATGGAGAAAAGCATGAAAGCAGATTCTACAAAACTCATCTGTCTGGCGTGCTATCAGGACCGGCTGGCATCCGTGTGTGAAAACGCGGATGGATACAAGCTTTTTGAAATAAATGACACCAAATTTTACCCCGCAGGCCTCCTATCCCTTCCCTCAAAGGACCCTATGGACAGGACATCCGCCATATTGGCCTGCGGGGTAACTGTCTTTTTATGCGGTGCCATTCGAAACAGGACACGCACACGACTCGAAGAAGGTGGTGTGACTGTTTTGGGCTGGCTCACCGGCACACAAGAGCAAATTCTTGAAGGATTCCTCAACAAAAAGCTGCATGAACTGACCATGCCAGGCATTCAGGTTTGACTTTTTTCAAACGAGCATTATTTCTGAACAGCCCACACGGGACAGTATTCCCAAGGGTGGTTATCGACATTGCAAAGGCGGCGTCATACCGTCATTTTTTAGGAGTATAGTATGAGTGAATGCGAAGGATGCACTTCTGCGGCACCTGATGGGAGCTGCACCAGCTCTACAGGCTGCAATCAGGAAGAATTGAAACTGCAAAGAACCCTTGGCCGCATCAAACACAAGATCGTGGTCATGTCCGGCAAGGGCGGGGTTGGCAAATCCACTGTCGCCACCAACATTGCCGTCGCACTCTCCCTGGCCGGCAAGAAAGTCGGTCTGCTCGATGTGGACGTGCATGGACCGAGCCTCCCCCGGATGTTGTCCTTGAAAGGACAGAAGCCGCACATGGGCGACAAGGTCATGGAACCGGTTCCCTGGAGCAAAAACCTCTCGGTCATGTCCCTGGGCTTTTTGCTCGAAGATGACCGCCAGGCCGTTATCTGGCGTGGCCCAGTCAAAATGGGACTGATCAAACAATTCGTTGAAGATGTCATGTGGGGCGATCTCGATTACCTGATCGTTGACTGCCCCCCGGGCACCGGCGACGAGCCTCTGTCCACCCTGCAAACCCTCGGACCCACGGCCATCGGCGTTATCGTGACAACTCCGCAAGGTGTTGCCATCGACGACGTGCGCCGCTCGGTCTCATTTGTCGGCGAAGTGGGCAACCGAGTCCTCGGCATCATCGAGAACATGTCCGGTTTTGCCTGCCCCAATTGTGGCACGGTCCACGACATCTTCAAATCAGGTGGCGGCGAGGCCTTGGCCAAGGAAGCTGGTGTCCAGTTCCTGGGACGGATTCCTCTGGACCCCGAAGTGGCCAACTCCGGCGACGAAGGATTCCCCTTCCTGAAAGTGCACCGCGACACTGCGACAGGCAAGGCCATGGAAGCGATCATTCAGCCCATGCTTGAGCTGCCCGATCCGCCCACGGCATAATGTCCTGAAAGAAATGGCTTTGAATGCCATTTTAGCAAAAACAAAAAATCCCTCTGATGCCATTGTATCAGGGGGATTCTTTCATGACAGACTGAGAAACAGACACTCACACATCCTTTTCCTTGGCAGACAACACATCCACCATCCCCTCGATAGCAGCGGCCACCCCTTCGAATGCCTGTACCACACGGGGATCAAACTGTGTGCCTGAACAACGGAGTACTTCTTTTCGCGCCGCCTCAAAATTCTTGGACGGTCGATACGGGCGGTTCTGCAACATGGCGGACACGCTATCAGCAACAGCAATAATCCGCGCGCCCAGCGGGATCTGTGCTCCAGCCAGGCCATCCGGGTAGCCCGTGCCATCATACCGTTCATGATGATGCAGGACCATATCCACGACCCCAAGGCTCTTCAGGGCGGCAACAGGCCGAAGGATATCCGCCCCGGCCCGGGGGTGGCGACGCATGGCACGCCACTCACTGGGGCTCAACGAGCCTTGTTTTTTCAACACTGCATCCGGGACACCAATTTTTCCGATATCATGCAGATGCCCAGCCACATGGATGATATCGGCCTCATTGGGCGACAACCCCATGGACAGGGCCAATGCGTGAGAGACTTCGGCCACTTCTTCGGAATGCATGGAGGTGTACGGATCCTTGGCATCAATGGCAAACCCGAGGGATTCGGCGAACTGATGCAGAACGGTGGTCACAAAATGCGCAGAATTCGGACGAATCGGCCGAATTTTCACCCCACTCCCCCCAAAGGCAAAGCACGAGTCGGAAAACATTTATGCAGCCCCTGCCAAATTTGATGATGTCAATTTCGTCATGTTCCGAACAATTGCCTTGTGCAGGGAATTTCCAACTCCGGCACCTTCTACCGCACGATGTGCTGCAAGCTCGAAGCACGCCAACGCCTCTTCGGTCTTGCCAGAAACCTGATGCACCAATCCCATATTATTTCGAACCTTGGCTTCATGCAAAACCGATCCCATTTCCTTGGCCAGACGATCTGCCTGAACAAGTTGAAACAAGGCGTTTGCCATTTTACCATCATTGCATGCTTTCATTCCTTCCCGATTGAACAATCCAAGTTGACGTAACAGACTCATCGAAAACTCCTTATTTTTATAAACGCGACACAAAACACCGGCCCACACGCGAGTGGACCGGCCCATACACCGCTTCAACAAAAGCTCTCGAAGTACTCTGCACAATATTCTCAAACAATTCATAGGGCCTTTCGTCATTTTCATGAGCGGACTATACTGATATTGATTTTCAATTTCAAGACTTATTTTCCATTTTTTCATCAAATGAAGAACCCCAATTGCACTCTCTGTCAAAGCCATGAAAAAAGGGCCAGCCCCATTTCAATGGAGTTGGCCCTTTTTGGAATATCGTCTGTTGTCTGATCGACTGAAAACCGTTTATCGAGCCATCATCGAACGAAGCAGTTCAGCACAATTTTCCGTGTTGTGGCCCATGTTATCCAGGCAGTCCACAAAATGAATCAGCTGATAGATATCCTTGAAATCAACGTCCTTGTTGTAAATTTTCTTGTACAGGGCATTTTTCATATGCCGGACGTTATTTCGTTCATTCCGAACCTGACGAAACCGTTCTTTGGTCCCTTCACGGTCCAGGGATTCGCCGTGCATCAATGCAATCGTCGATTTAAGTGCCGGTCCGAGCAACACCGTGCACCGGGCAATGCCATCAAGCAGATAAATCAGATCCTTCTGAATATCTTCCGGTATGATCACCTTGCGCATGGCCAGCCAATAGAGGGCGTCCTGTGCGGCATCAAGGATGTTGTCCTGACTTTTCGTATAGTTCAGAAAAAGCGTCTTTTCCACGGGCATGAACAGGCCCTTGGGCAGGTGATTACGAATATTCCGCTTGATAGAATCTGCATGGTTTTCAATTTCATCGACCGAACGCGTCAATTCCTCAAACTCACGGCACACTCCACCGGAGACATAGCACTCCAGGGACTCATCAATAGCCGCGACGCATTCAGCGATCTTGTCATAATGCTCGACCAACCCATCCATTGGAGACCGATTGGCAAGCAGGCCGAAAAAAGGAATTTTCAAAGACATATATAAGACCTCACTTACAAAGGATTATCGTTATGTATATAACCTAGCTGTAACACAACCATTTCAACAGCACAAAGATTACAATACTGGTCAAAGCCGCGATGGGAACTGTGGCCACCCAGTACGCGACAATTCGAAACAGGACACGAAAGTCCACTGCCTGAAATCCTCGGGCGAGACCGACACCAACCACGCCACCAACGGCGGCATGGGTCGTCGAAACCGGCAATCCAAGATTTGACGCCACCAACACAGTCGAAGCCGCACCGAAGTCTACAGCAAACCCCCGGGTGTTCGTCAATGTAGTAATCTTGGTTCCGACCGTGGCCATGACCTTGTGACCAAGCAAGGCGATACCCAAGGCGATGCCACATCCGCCCAGAATCAGCATGGGCCACGGCACTTCAGCCCGTGACAACAGCACATGCTCCTTGGCGATCAGGTAAATGGCCGCCACCGGACCGATGGCATTGGCCACATCGTTTGCGCCCTGAGAAAGGGCCACATAGCAAGAGGTGCCAACCTGCATTTTACGGAAAACCCGTTCCACACCCTCGGCACCTTCTTCTTCGTCAATGGCAATTTTGGCAACAAGCATCTTGCCACCAAGCCAAGCAACAAAGGCCAAACCCGCAGCAATAGCCAATGACATGGACCAATGCAGCCCCAACGATTTGCCAACAGGGGTTTTATACAGAAACGACAAGGAAATCACGGACAATGTAATGGCGATCCAAATCGGTGCCCAGAACAACGCCTGTTTGACAAATTGTCGTTTGTACAAAATGTACTTCCTGATGTGCGAAAAAATGAAAAAGGCGATAGCAGCCGCAAAAAAAGGAGAGATGATCCAGGAAAGGACAATGCCCCCGATTTTCAGCCAGTTGACCACATCCGGACCGCCCGCCACCAGCCCAAACCCCATGATTGCCCCGACAATGGAATGCGTCGAGGAAACCGGGAGTGCCGTCAGCGTGGCCACCAAGACCCAGAGACCGGCAGCCAGCAACGCGGCAAACATACCGATCATGATGATCTTCGGGTCACTGATGACTTCAGGATTGATGATACCCTTGCTGATCGTTGCCGTCACATGGGAACCGAGGAAAACCGCTCCGACGAAATTAAGCGTACCGGCGATGAACACGGCCTGCTTCACGGTGATGGCCCGTGCCCCCACAGCCGAAGCCATGGAATTCGCCACATCGTTTGCCCCGAGGTTGAAGGCCATGAGAAAGCCCGCTCCCACAGACAAATACAAAAACAGATCGTAAATATCCATTATGAAGCCCCTCTTTCGAGGGAGTTGGTTAGATGTTTCGCGTACCCGGCTTCAACGATTTGTTCAGACGAAAACAAAACCGCGCTCCGCGAGTTCCTTCGCCATACCCGTCATGCCAGATTTCTCCGCCAAAATTCTTCACTATACGACGGCAGATAGCGAGACCCAATCCCGCACTGCCAGACCCGTCGATGGTATTCTCATCAACACGATAAAACCGTTCAAAAACTTTGGTGGAATGTTCCCGGGAAATTCCCGGTCCCTGATCTTCCACAGAAAAAACAATGGACTCGCCATCGTCTTCGGCACTGACCGTGATCTTTCCGCCCTCAGGGCTATATTTCACGGCGTTATTCAACAGATTGTGAAAAACATGCAACACCCCGTCCTCTTCACCGAGGACGTCCATATCTCCGTCCGGCGTTCGCAACTCAAGCATCACGGACCGCTCTTCGGCCCACAGCGACACGTCATTGATGGCCCGAGTCATGTATTCACGCGCGGAAACCGGAACCAGATCAAGTCGCGTTCCCATCTGCTCGGATTTCGCCAGGGCAAGCATGGACGAAATGACCTTGTCCATATGGTCCGCATTGTTCAGTACGGTCTCCAAAAAACCGCGCCCAGCTTCAGGCTCGGCAGGAGGCGTATGCAGCAGGGTTTCAGTATATCCCTTGATAGAGGTCAATGGCGTCCGCAATTGATGTGAAGCATTGGCCACAAAATCCTTCAACCCCTTTTCACTCTGCTTCATTTCCGTAATATCATAAAAAACCAGAATAAGCTTTCGGACACCCTTGTGGTCCGTGAATGGCTCGGCACTGACTTCAACTGTGCGTGAATCCATCAGGTCTATCTGGATGGACCGTTCTTCCCGTTCGGATTCGCCCAGCATATCATCCACCAAATCCTGAATTTCCACACGGCGGGAAACCTCGATCGGCGTTCTTCCAACGGATGAATCGGCCAGATTGAACATCTCTCGCAACGCGGTATTGTAGGATTCGATATGCCCTTCGGCGTCCAGAGTCATCACGCCTTCACGCATTCCCTGAAACACCGCCTGTAACTGGCCCTTTTGCTCGTGGACCACCTGCATACTGTGCTCGATGGACTGGGCCATGGCATTCACGGATTCGGCCAACGGCTTGAATTCTCCGCCAGGCAGAACACGCAATCGTTTGGAATAATTGCCCTCGCCAATAGATCGGGCGAGTTCGGAAAAAGTACGGATATCGCGACTCATGTTGTGAGACATCAGCAGACTGATCAGCACGGCACAGGCGAGAGTGCCGAGAAAAATCCAGATAAAATTGGTCCGCAGGACATGGAGTCGTTCACTGACCTTGGAAAAAGACACCGCGAGCCGCAAAACCCCTGCGGGAACCCCGGAGGCACTGTCCATCCGAGAAGCGACATAGAGCATATCTTTTTGCAGGGTGTTGGAATAGCGGACGTTCGAACCGTTTCCCGTTTCAAGAGCGGCACGAATTTCGGGACGGCTTCCATGGTCATCCAGTCCGCCAAGCTCGATATATTCGACATCGGAATCGGCAATGACCCGGCCATCAACGATATAGGTAATTCGCGAGCCGAGTTTTTGTCCGAACGAGGCGACCCAATGGGCGAATTCCTGTTCGGAGGCAAAGGACAGATGATCGCGAATCAACCATTTGATGGACGCGATTTCACTCTGGGAACGGATCTCGGTGTCCGTGACCAATTCGTCCCCCACGATAGACGTGGAGTAAAAAAAGATCACACCCAGAACCAGAAGCAACAGCCCCCATGTCCAGAGCAGAAGACGCATTTGAAAAGAGCCAAGCCTCATTTCCCTTACCTCGTTGAACGCCGTAGCGGTTGCGGTTGGTCAAGGCTATGCATATATCCTTTGCCGAACGCGTGCGCTGTGTACCACAATCGTTTCCGAAATGTAATAGAACGAATTGTTACGATTCTGTGACAAAACATTTCGGGAAAGGCCGTTCTTCCATGAATTCACAGGCATTCCGGGCACAAAAAAAGAGATGCCCTCTTCGGGGCATCTCGCACTCTCGTCACTTCAAAAAATTAAAAACCACGCATACATTCCATGAGATACATGGACACTTCAACGCGGCACACGCCATTTTCTTCAATGACACGCACATTATTTTCCGGGATCAAGGCCATATCGTCAGCCACGTTCAGCCACTTGCCTTCCAACCACTTGGGCGTCACGCCATTCTCTTCCATTTCCGTCAGAGGGTAGCTTTCAGCAACGACCCATTCATCATCTTGCACAGCAGGCATCTTGATCTCCTTATTATATATATTCCCGTCGATTCATTCCCAATTGACAAAAAATCTCATACGAAATCGTATGACACCAGTCTGCCAATTCTTCGGGCATGATGGGTTCAGTTCCCGGTCCACCAAGCAAAAAAGCCCTGTCTCCGGGAGCAACGCCCTTTCCTTCACCTATAAGATCGGTTACGTCAACCGCTGTCATCTGCATACAGATACGTCCCCGGATCGGCACCCGTCGTCCATGAATCGTCATCTGTCCGACATTGGACAACGCCCGGTTGTAATTGTCTGCATACCCCACACCGACAATGGCCACCACGGAATCTCGCTGCGCCGTAAACGTCCACCCGTAGCTGATGGATTCTCCCGCACGCAGAGAGTGAACCTGAAGCACAGGCGCGGAAACGTCCATGGCCGGACGGTACCCGTCTCCCCGCGATTCCCACGAAGTTCCCTGAAACGGATTGCCACCATACAATGAAATTCCCAACCGGATGGAATCATACCGGCTCTGCTCGTGAACCATGCCACCAGCGGAATTGGCCAGATTGGCTTCAACGGCAAACCCCGCAGAAGTAAGGCCATCCACCGCAGCCCGAAATCCGGCAGTCTGCATCCCCACCCGATCTTCTCGACCAGGTTCATCCGCCGAAGCCAAATGCGACGTGGCCATGACCGGCACCAACCGGCTCTTTTTCAACACTGCGACGACCTCGTTCACCTCATCGGGCAGGAATCCGAGTCGCCGCATTCCGGTGTCGAATTTCAGACAAATCGGCAGCGGTCCCCGGGTGTTCGCGATGGCCGCCACCCGTTTCAACTGATCGAAATGAGAAATGGCCGCCAAGATATCATGATCCCACAAGGCATGGATATCCTCGTCAGACACCGGACCGAGCAGGGCGAGAATCCGTTTGTCGCACCCGGAAGTCCGCAATGTCACGGCCTCCCGCACAAATCCCACGGCAAAGGTATCAACGCCTTCCTGCTCAAGCATTCGGCTGACTTCGACCACGCCATGCCCATAGGCATCCGATTTAATGACCGGAATGACCCGATCGTGATCCTTTTTGAAAAGACGATAATTGGCGCGCAAACGATCAGCGTGAATGGCGACACGCAGCATATTATATGAAATAGACATTACTTTCTCTTGAACAATTTTTCGAGATCAGACGAAGACCAACTCACGACAATGGGACGACCATGAGGGCAATATTCCCGCTCCGGCGTCACCAACCAGACTTCCAGCAGAGCCAGGGCCTCATCAACAGCCAAAGGCTGGTTGGCCTTGATCGCGGTCTTGCACGCCATCATGGTCCAGAAGTCATCCAGTCCCCGCGCTTTTTCAGCCAAGGCATCAGTCAAATATTCCCTCGCCTGTCCCGTGTCCAGTGTCGGAGGAATCCCCCGGACGAGCACCTTGGCCGGGCCATCCATTTCAAGGACAAAGCCCATGGTCCGCAAGGTTTCCCGCGCGTCCTGCAAGACTTCGGCTTCACTGGGATGTAATGAAATTTCCAACGGTACCGCCAACGGCTGAGAATCGCCCTTGGTCCGTTGTTCCCGCATGGCCGCGAGCAAGACCCGCTCATGGGCCGCATGCTGATCCACAAGAACCAACGAATCACCCTGCCGCAAAACCAGATAGGTATCGGCAATCTGACCGAGATAGGTAAAACCACTCCCGGCCAATGTCGCGGGTCTGGTCGCATCCGGCGTTGCCATCATGGATGGAGCCATCGGTTCCCGAACCATGGCAATCGAGGGCGAAAATGGCAGGTCCATTTTTTTGGGTTGATCCCTGTCCTCCGTAAAATCACGGTAGGTAGAAAATTTCGGGCCGTCGTTCAACGAGGTCGGCTGATGCGAATGTTTCTCCGGCGATGAAAAAAAGGCAGATCCATGCGCTGCGGGAATCCCACTTGGTGCCGCAGGGATATCGCCCCCCCGAGATTCCTGTGGGGGCATGGTTTCCATACCCGGACCGGTCAAGGCCTGCATGACCCCGCCACGAATAGTCGAAAAAACCAGGCTTTCCTCGACAAACCGCACTTCCAGCTTGGCCGGATGGACATTCACGTCCACCTCGCCACACGGGAGTTCAAGAAACAAGACGATCTGCGGATATTCGCGGGACAAAAGCATCCCCTTGTACGCCTGCCTGACAGCGGACAGCATCAACTTGTCCTGTACCTGTCGGCCATTCACGTACAATAAAATTCGGTTGCCCCGGCCCTGTGCCGTTGATGGAGCACCGGCCGCACCGTGCGCACGGTACCCATTTCGCTCAAAGTCAAAAGGAATCAACCCGTCACAAATATTCGGCGGCCAAAACGCGGCTAGGCGAGTGGACAAATCCTGATTCGCCGGCAAACGAAAGGCTTCCCGCCCTCCCACGGTCAATGAAAATCCCGTGGATAAATGCGCCAGACTCGTCCGCATGAGTGTATCCTGGCACCGACGATTTTCCGTGGCTTCCGTCTTGAGAAATTTCAGTCGAGCCGGGGTATTGGCAAACAGATCCCGAACTTCGACACGGGTTCCGGCTGCCAAGGCCGCAGGTCCTTCACCTGCAACGTCACCCGCCCGGACATCGATAAAGGCGGCTTCGTCCGCCCCTGAAGCCCGTGAAGTCATCACGAACCGCGACACCGACGCGATGCTGGGCAAGGCTTCACCACGGAAGCCAAACGATCCGATAGCGGATAGATCGCCAAATTCCCGAATTTTACTCGTAGCGTGCCGAGTAACGGCGAGATTGAGCTGATCCGCGCCGATGCCCGCGCCATTATCCTGCACGACCATCAATGACTGTCCACCTTTTTCCAAAGTCACGTCCACGCGAGTGGCTCCGGCATCAAGACTATTTTCCACCAACTCCTTGACCACGCTGGCAGGCCGTTCCACCACTTCACCGGCAGCAATCTGATTCTTCAGGCCCGGTGGCAAAATCTTGATTTCAGGGGTGTGCGTCATATTAAAAACTCAGCAGATCAAACCCGAATTTAAACTGGGTATCGTTGGTTTTCTGGGTCAGGGCAAAATACAGGGTATAACATTCAGCGGCCCAATCAAATTGTAAAGTCCGTTCAATATCCCGATTAGACACAAAGTCATGCCGATACTTGCCGCGAATGGTCAGATCTTCAGTGGCCAACCATTTGGCTTCAAGTCGGATTATCGACAATTCATCGGTCCGTTCACGCAGATATTCATCAACCTCCGTCTGGAAATCATACCCAACCTGAATTTCGCCGAGATCGTCATCCAGCAGTTTAAGAGACGTCTCGCTCTGCGTCATGTCTCCCAGATATGGAGAGAACCAGTTTCTGGACGTAATTTCAATAAAAGTATCCGGCTTAATGCGCAATTCGGCCATGATATCGGAAAATGGCCGCCGCTCGTATTTTGCCCGTTCATCATTCCGGCTGCCCTCTTTCATGTCATAGGACTGTTCCAACCGGAACAACAGGAAGTCCAAGTAATCAACGGATGTCGTCGCCACCGGTTCACCATCCGTGCCCGGACTAAGCACCACACTGTCCCGTCGTCTATCGAGCGTGTTGGTCAGAGAATACGTCACCCGATTTTTCCCATCGATACGGTCATACATATCAAAATAGGGCAACTCGGACTGACCTGTGACCGTCGGGGTGTACCCATACTGCACACGGGGCACCACGGAATGCTTCAACCGTGTCCACTGAGACGTTCCGGCCAGACTGGGCTCAGCCGTGACAGTCTCGTTGAGATCAAAAGTCTTGGTCATCTCGGAAAAAGCGGTGAAACCTGCCGACCACAGGGCTCGGCTCTGGAAGCCGTCCTTGATCTCATCAGTATTGATGACCCGATCGCGTCCGCCCGGTCCATCCACCACAATATCGCCGGTCTTTTCATACGACGTTAAATTGTAGGCCGTATAATCGACGGAAACCGAGGGAATCAACGTCACCAGACTCGTCTTGAACGGCAGTTTCACTTCCGGAGTCACGCGGAACCGATGCCCGGAATTGCCATATTCTCTGTGGAAATAATTATATTTCGTGTTCATGGACGCTTCAAGCGGCGTCCCGAACAATGATTGCTGAAACGCAAAAGCATCGAGTTCCGGCATTTTCTGAACGGTATCGTTCTCACTGGCCGGATTGTTGCCGTTCATGAAACGCAGATTTTGATCGTATTGAGCCAAGCCGACCACACCGAAACGGTCCCAGCTTCGACTGATGTATGCTGTACTGAATCGATCGAGCGAATCCTTGTTTTCAATATCGCGTCCAAAAATATCGACAAACTCATCACGGGCCGTGTCAAAACCCGTGGGACCATCTTGAAAATCGCGTAAATAATTTTGGTCGGACACCAGATCCAGATCCAACTTGACCTTCCATTTCGGGCTGCCAAGCCAGCCGTCATACTTGCTACGCACCCACCAGCGATCCCGATTCTTCCGCGTCAGGCCGTCGCCTTGATAATCTTCCCATTCGTCCGCTTCAGTCGTGGCGCGCCGATTGTCCCGCATCACGTCAAACTGCCACATCCCCTTGGTATCGCCATCTTCGGTGTGACGAAACTGGATGCCCTGCATGTAACCACGCTTGCTCATGTAATTCTGATAAAACGTGGCGTCCATTTCATCATTGATGACCCAATAATACGGAAGATTGACCTGTATTCCAAGCTTCTTGCTGCTCGAAGCATAGGGAATGAGAAATCCGCTCTGCCGTTTTCCCCTTCCGGGCAAAGACATGTACGGCCAGTAAAAAACCGGCACGTCCTTGACGCGAAATGCAGATCGATACAGCTTCACCCGGCCATCCAGAGACACATCGCCTTCCTCGGTCGTCACGGACCAGGAAGGTTTTTCTCCGGAACAGGACGTCACCTTGGCATTCTTGAAGGAATAACTGTCACCCTTGTTCTTGGCGACCCGGTCGGCCTCGACATAGATATGCGGCTTGGCCATGAAGAGCTTTCCATTCTTGAGCCAGCCAGTCATGTTGCTCAGATCAAATTCGCCTTCATCGGCCTGAAGAAAATCCCCACCCCACTGGGCACGGATATTGCCTTTGAGAAAAACCCAGCCCGTGGACTGATAATACCGGGCGAAATCCGCTCGCAATTGATCCTCGCCAAGACTGAGGGAACAATTGCCAAAGGCCTCGATATATTCACTGGTATGATCCCCGACCACCCGATCTGCCGAAAAAGTCCACTCTGTCTGATCCGGTTGCTTGACCGGCGCCTCAGGGACATATCGACGAACCCGATTTGGCTCCGGCGTTTTGCCGATAAGCGTCCACGGCAGGCACAACGAAAGGACCAGAATCGCCCCGACGGCAAGAAGTATGCGCTTCAGCTGCTGTTTCAAGAAGACCTCACCCTATCTGGAACGCAGATACGGGTTATCCTGGTTCAAGTAGTTCTGCACGTAATCCTTGGCCCCATCTTCCAGGCTGGTCATCTGCACATCACAGCCAACCGCCGCCAACTTGGACATATCAGCCTGAGTAAAATACTGATATTTATCACGGATAGATTCAGGCATCGGAATATATTCGATATTTGGCTTCTTCTCCAACGCGGCGAAAACCGCATTGGCCAGATCGTTCCATGTCCTGGCCGTGCCGGTTCCGATATTGAAAATCCCCCCTGTGTCCCGGTGTTCCAGGAACCACGCCATGATATCCACACAATCCTTGATATACACAAAGTCGCGCTTCTGGCCGCCATGGGGATATTCTTCACGATAGGACTTGAATAACTTGAGCGTGCCGGTCTCCAAAATCTGCTTATGCGCCTTGCAGATGACGGATTTCATGTCATCCTTGTGATATTCATTTGGCCCGAACACATTGAAGAATTTGAGGCAAACAATCTGATCGAGAATCCCGGAATCCTTGGCCCAGAGGTCGAACAACTGCTTTGAATACCCGTACATGTTCAAAGGCCGCAGCCGATCGATCCCGGCGTGATCATCCTTGAATCCGAATTCTCCATTGCCGTAGGTTGCCGCACTGGACGCGTTGATGAAGCGCGCATTGTGGGCAAGGCAGAAACGGCACACATACTGCGTGTAGCGATAATTGTTCTCCATGAGAAAATCCGCATCCAGCTCCGTGGTGGAAGAACATGCCCCCATATGGATCACCGCTTCGGTCTCGAACTGGTCGTCTCCTTCGAGAATAAATTTCAGGAATTGATCGCGATGCAAATAATCCTGATATCGCAAACCTGCGAGATTATTCCATTTATCGCTCGTCGAAAGATTGTCGACAATCAGGATGTCATCAATGCCCATCTGATTGAGCTTCCAGACCATGGCGCTGCCGATGAATCCTGCGCCACCCGTAACTATATACATGCGATCTCCTTGTTGTCGGAAAAAGAGGACACCATCGCGGTGTAAACAACTATACATACTGTGTTAGGGGCGGAGACGCAACCCGAACACGGCCTCCTGTGCTGCAAACTTTTCACTGAATCTTGATGTTATTTTTTCGCTCTCCCCCTTGCACCATGCGTCACTCTTGCGTATGTTCAGTAAACATGTGGCACCAGCTTTAATATTTTTTTGAGAAAAGGATCTCTAAAGGAGTGGAATTATGAATCAATCGAGAAAAATGCTCATGTTGACCCTTGCCGCAGTCATGGTGTTCACGTTTGCCATGGCCGCGACTGCAAATGCAAAAATGGTGAAACAAGTCGATAACTTCATCATGTTTGTGGATCAATCCGGCTCCATGGCCATGACCCACGATGGGCTTGGCGAAAAGAAAATCGAAATGGCCGTCAAAACCATGCGCGCCATGAACCAGGCTATCCCCGATCTTGATTATAATTCGGCGGTCTTCATGTTTGCCCCATTTGACACGGTGTGCCCTCCCAAGGCCTACAACAAGGCAACAGTTGACGCGGCCATTACAAAAATCAACACAGACTTTGAAATCTTCAACCGCAACACGCCCATGGGCAACGGCCTGGCCGATGTCGCCCCGGTCGTTGCAAGCATGTCCGGCAAAACCGCACTCGTCATCTTCACCGATGGAAAATCCAATATCGGTGCCGATCCGGTCGGCGTTGCCCAGGAATTGCATCAAACCTATGGTGACAACCTGTGCGTGCATGTTGTCAGCTTTGCCGACACTCCTGCCGGAGACACCATTATCAACGGCATCAGAAACGCATTTCCTTGTTCCGTTGTCGCTGATGCAGGCACCCTGATGGACCAAGCCGCTATGGATCAATATGCTGAAGATGTCTTTTATGATGTCGTAGCTGACCCGGTTGCTGTCCCGGTCGTAACCCCCATGGCCAAGGAAGTCGTCTCCTTCAACCTGAACTTCGGGTTCGACAAATACGAAATCACCGACGAAATGGTGCCCGTGCTTGAACAGGCTAAGATGATTCTGGAAGAAGATACTTCCGCCATGTATGAAGTCTCGGGATACACGGACTCCACTGGTGCGGAAATGTACAACCAGGGTCTGTCCGAACGTCGTGCGAATTCGGTCGTGAAATGGATGACCGACAACGGTGTTGACGCATCTCGCCTGGAAGCCAAGGGCTATGGCGAAACCAATCCGAAATACGACAACGCCACCAAAGAAGGCCGTCGATTGAATCGTAGGGTTGAAATCCAAACCAAGTAGAGCTATACTATACAGGTTGGGCGACACGGTCGCCCAACCTTACTGCTCTGGTTAGAGGACTCAACGCTATGAAAACATTTGCTGTATCCGCTGTTTTAGCCGCATTTCTGACTGGGGCTTTTTTCGTGTCTGCTGCATTGGCACAAGAGCCAACCGTTGCAACGGAAGTGGCCATTGCCACGCCCACCACACTGCCAAAGGTCTCCAGCACAAATCTTCCGGCCTATCTCGACCATGACTTGGCACGCAAACATGCCGATTTTACCAGGTTCGCCAAGGTGCGCGTCAAGGCCATGGATGAAAATCATCGTTTGTCAAAATCCCGCATGATGATCACCAAACTGTCTGACGGACGGTACAAAGCATTATATCATGCCATTGATCACGAAACCGTGATTTGTAAAGTCCGCCGATCCAGTTCGAAAACCATTCCATATGTCGCGGTCCTGAGCTATCAGGAAATGGTCATGGCAGCCATCGGCTCTTCGCCCGAAGAGTGTCGTTCCGGAGAATTCATTCCCGTCTCAATCATCCCCAATCGCCAGATATTCAGCCACAAGAAAGGCCGCTGGCAATAACCCGAAGGTCGCTTTCCCTGAACAAGGTTACCCACCTGTTCTGGACGTGCGTCCATCTTTCACAGGAACCCATCATGGACGGCAAAAACAGAAAAGACATCAAGCCCGGCTTGCGTGTCAATATTGTCCTGAAAAAGGACCAACGGACCGGCACACTCACCGAAGGTATTGTCGCCAGACTCCTGACCAAATCTCCGACCCATCCTCATGGCATCAAGGTCCGACTCGAAGACGGACAGGTCGGGCGGGTCAAGGAAATACTCCCGGAGTAAGGGCCGGACATTCATGACACCACATATCTGGGTCGATGCAGACGCCTGCCCCAATGTTATCAAGGACATTCTGTTCAAGGTTGCTCTTCGTCGGCAAATTCACATCACGTTGGTCGCCAACATTTCGCTGTCTGTCCCGACATCTCCGCTCATCAAGACCCTCGTGGTCCCCGCTGGATTCAACGAGGCAGACGATGAAATCGTCCGACAAGTCGCTCCCGGAGATCTGGTCATCACTGCGGATATTCCTCTTGCGGACGCCATTGTCGCCAAAGGCGCGACAGGTCTCAATCCTCGGGGAGAATTGTACACCGAAGACAATGTCAAAGGATTGCTCCGAATGCGCAATCTGATGGAGGAACTGCGAAGCGGCGGCATGGTCGCTGGAGGTCCCCCGCCCATTGGTTCCAAGGACAAACAACAATTCACCAACCAACTGGATCGATTTCTGACACGAAATATCCCCAAATCCTGATTGGACGCAAAAATCCCGTTTCAAATCGAGACAGACATTTGCTATGAGAATCGCCCCGAAAGTCATGGACTTTCGGGGCGATCATTGTTTCGCAAAGACGAGGAAGCTGTTCACCACACCGGCTGAACAGTCCCGAGGATGGGCTTAATCCAACTTGGCCTTGATGGCAGCGGCAATGGTCTTGCCCTGTTCATAGCACTTGCCCAGCGCGTCATGATCCGGAATATATTGGTTTTTCACGGGATCAATCACGTCCATATTCATATCATTCAACCACTGGGTCAGGACCTTGACGCATTCGCCGGACCATCCAAAGGAACCAATGGCGGAACCGATCTTGTTTTGCGGACGCAGGCCCTTCATGTAGGTCAACATATCCGCCATGAGCGGCAGGATGCCGTTATTGTGTGTCGGCGAACCAACGATCACGGCAGCCGAGTCGAACACCTCGTGCATGACTTCGGAATGATGGTTGTTCTTCATGGACATGAGTCGCACGGATATGCCTTCGTCAACCAGTCCGGTCGCCACGGCCACAGCCATTTTTTCTGTGGAATGCCACATGGAATCATACACGATCACAGCCTTTTTCTTGGGCTTCTGTTCGGCATATTCCACATATTTATCCATGGCCCACTGGCAGTCTTCGCCACGGAACATCAGACCATGATCCGGACACAGCATGTCGATTTCGAGATTCATCTCTTTCAAGAGCTTCATGGTCTTGATGACCACCGGGGAGTATGGCAGCACGATATTGGCGTAATAAAACCGCATCAACTCTTCCAACTTCACGCGCTCGACCTCGTCGGCAAACCGCTCGGATGTGGCCCAGTTCTGCCCAAAGGCATCATTGGTAAAAGCGATCTTGTCTTCGGGGCAATAGGTCAGCATGGAATCCGGCCAATGCAGCATCCGGGTTTCAAGGAACGACAGATGCCGCGTACCGATGCTGATTTCCGTGCCGTTAGGCACCACCTCGACAGGCCAATCCTTGTAATGGAAATGGGCCATCATGGCTTTTTGTCCCATGGGTGAGGTATATATCTTCTTGGGTTTGTATTTTTCAATGGCCAATGCCAAGCACCCGGCATGGTCAGGCTCAAGATGATTGATGACAAAATAGTCAATGGTCCGATCGCCCAGCACCTGCGCAATGTTGCACTGGAGGGTGCCCCAAAATTCTTCGGCAACAGTGTCCACCAGTGTGACATGCTCGTCCAGAATCAAAAAATTGTTGTAGGTGGTGCCATACGGGGAATTGGAATAGCCATGAAAATTGCGACGATTCCAGTCCACCGAACCAATCCAAAAAATGTCTTTCTTAATTTCAACCGGCTTCATACTGTTCTCCACATTGAACGGTCAATCAATCGTTAAAGTAAAAAGAAACGCGAACCGTGCCACGCCTGGAGTTAAACAACTCTCATTCCAAAACTAGTCTTCAGGGACAAAGCTTTCCTTGGTCGCACCGCAAATGGGACACGTCCAATCTTCGGGGATATCTTCAAAACTGGTCCCCGCCGGGATGTCGGAATCAGGATCGCCCAGTTCGGGATCATAGACATAGCCACAAATCTCACAGACGTATTTCTGCATGGGTTCTTTCTCCTTTTGGTCGGACATGTTCGCAGTCGCTGCCGCCGCTGTCAACGTATCAGGATCGGATTCGACCGGCAATTCACAGTCGGCCGCTGTTGACCCCGGGCCCATCAATGGACGAAAACATTTTTTTGTTCCTCCACACACAGGACACCGCCACTCGTCCGGAAGGTCTGTAAACAGGGTCCCTTTGGCAATCTTTCCCTTTCGGTCACCCTTGTCAGGGTTATAGAAATATCCACAATTAACTGTTTGACATTGATACATTTCTTCTGGTTTTGCCATGAATTCTCCCCCAAAATAGCTGGATAAAAAGGGCGGGCCAACAGCCCACCCTTTTCTGTATACGGTTCAAGCCCACTGCCAGGGCAATAGGCAATTGTCGAAACTAGGCAGCCCAAAGTCCGTGCAAATTACAATAGGCCCGGACAGCAATGTCGCCGGTCAAACCACAGGCACAGAACGAGGCTTCCGGTGCATCGCCTGGTTTGAGCGCCTTGACGAAACAGGTGTCACCAACATTCACTTCAATCCACTCGATATAATGTTTTTCTTCCATGGGATGCGCGACATCGCCCACCTTCACGGTAATGGTATCACCATCTTTGGTCATCACGGGAACATGTTTTTCCACGGCTGCATCAACCGTATTTTCGCTCATCAAAACCATGTCCTGTCCACAACAAACCAGATCGCCGGCACCTGCATGGATAGCGAGGACGATATTGCCACACGCCTCACATTTGTACACTTCACCGATTTTGATTCCCATAGCGTCTCTCCTTAGAATAATGGTTTACCAGTTGGTATCTTTGAGTTCAAAATGAGCCTGGGGATGATCACAGGCCGGACATTTGCCGGGGGCCGAGGGGCCGGTATGGTTGTAACCGCAATTCTGACACCGCCACACGACCGCTTCCTCTTTCTTGAAAACTGTGCCCGCTTCGATATTGGCGATCAATGATTTGTACCGCTCCTCATGATAGGCTTCAGCGATGGCAATATTATCCATCACACAGGCAATATCCTCAAAACCCTCTTTGCGAGCGATCTTGGCAAAATCAGGATACATACATTCATGCTCCTCTTTTTCACCAGCTGCGGCAGCGTACAGATTCTCCAACGTGGTCCCGATCTTTCCGGCAGGGAAGGCTGCGGTCACTTCGACATCGCCACCTTCGAGAAACTTGAACAAACGCTTGGCGTGTTCCTTCTCATGGTTGGCAGTCTCTGTGAATATATTGAAAATCTGGACGTACCCTTCTTTCTTCGCCACGCTGGCAAAGTAGGTGTACTTGTTCCGAGCCTGAGATTCGCCGATAAAAGCGGTCAAAATATTCTTTTCAGTCTGAGTTCCCTTCAGTGACATTGTATGTCCTCCTGTCTTGCGATTACCGCACTGTTCAATTCCATATTATCTTCACGTACGTACACCAAATAAGTGGTGTTGTCGTATTATAAAACATCGTACAAACACATTCTGTCAAATCATTTCATTCATAACGAAAGTCAGTTAAATTCAACATGAGAATAGTTACTAATAAGCTTGAGCAGTCCTGTCAAGCACATTTTCCCATCACCCTCAAAAAACACACAAAACGACGCGAGCCAGGCTGGATAATCCCAGCCTGGCTCGTATTCGTCTCAAAAGACGGTACGTCAAAAATTTGTGGTTAGTGCTGTGCTTTTTGACACTTTGGGCAAATGCCCACGAATTCCACATTGGTATACAAAACCTTGTACCCTGCGGTATGCCCTTCGGGAAGCTGCGGTATGGCAATTTCACAATCGACATCTGCCACGGCTGTACAGACTTCACACCGAATATGCGGATGCGGCTCAGCATTACCATCAAACCGCTTTTGCTCTCCCGGACCACCCAATTTCAAAATCAATCCCTGGGTCGAAAGAAATTCCAAGTTGCGATAGACAGTCCCAAGACTAATTCGCGGAATGATCTTACGCACCATGTCATAGACTTCATCAGCCGTTGGATGCGACGTAACCTTCTGCAATTCTTCCAATATCACTTTCCGTTGTTTGGAAAGTCGAAATCCCATCTCATGAGTCATGAGAGCTCCTCCGTATTATTTAATAACAATTACTATTATTTTTATACGTAATTGTCAAGACGAATCATTTTCAATTCACAACGTTTTCCTCTATCGTAGAATTCAATTTCCTGCAAACTTTCCTCCCAGGCAGAGCCGGGGCTTCTTCAACAAAAACACTATATTCACTCACTGCAAGACAAAATAAAGGGGAGAGCAACACTGTTGCTCTCCCCTTAAAGTACGGACAATTTGGTCTAATTTCTGAACTTGGCAACCAGCTCAGAAAGATTTTGCGCCATTTCAGACACTTCCAGAATCCCACGATTCGACTGTTGAATACCGGAAAGCACTTCCTGAGAAAGTGCATTGATCTGTGTGACACGGGTATTGATTTCATCTGACGTTGAAGACTGTTGCTCTGCGGCAGCAGCGATACCATTCACCCGGTCCGCAATGGAGTTGGAATGTTGCACGATTTCGTCCAACACACTTCCAGCCTTCTGCGCCATGCCGGAGGTATTCACTACCCGCACCTTGGCGCTGTCCATTTCCTTGACGACATTTGCCGTGGATTGTTGAATGAGCGAGATGGCTCCTTCAACTTCCTTGGTCGCATCCATGGTTTTTTCGGCCAACTTCCTGACTTCATCAGCAACCACGGCGAACCCTCGCCCGGCCTCACCGGCACGAGCCGCCTCAATTGCGGCATTCAGGGCCAACAAATTGGTCTGATCCGCAATGTCATTGATGACCGCCATGACTTTCCCGATATTCTCGGCCCGACTGGACAGAGAACCCAAAGCTTCGGCCAAGTTCTCGGTGGTATCGGCAACCGTATTGATTTCGACAACCGTTTTACCGACCACTGTCCCGCCATCAGCCGCGACCTTATTCGCCTGATTCGACGCTTCTGCGGTTTCCGACGCATTTTTGGCGACTTCAAGGACTGTAGCGTTCATTTCTTCCATGGCCGTGGCGACCTGACTGGTCTCATCGGCCGTGGTATCCACTCCTCGTGCCAGCTCTCGCATCTGCTCGGACAAGGCATCAGAGGATTCGTTGAGTCGGTTGGCGACTTCGGTCACCTCATTGGCAACCACCAACAAATTCTGCTGTTGCTTCTCGATATTCTTCTTGTCTCTTTCTTCACGGGTCAGATCGATGAGCACACAGATCACACCCACGGCCTTGTCGTCTGCATCCTTGAGCGGTGAAGCTTCAAACAGCAACGGGAAATCCGTGCCATCAGCGCGATGATACACAAACCGGCCGGTCACGGGGTTGCCGTGTTCAATGACATCGGCGGCATTACACGTCGCTTCGTCCTCGGAATCACAGGTAAAGACGTCAGAGACACGCCGTCCCTGGACTTCATCTTCAGTCAAGCCGAGGATGTTCTGAAGCGGCGGATTGATGAATTTAAGATGCAGGTCCTTGTCCGTCACGAACAGCGGAACCACAATCCCGTCAAGCACGCTTTGATTGTACTGAAGCTGGTCTCTGATCTGGTCAACCATTTCTCCCAGATATCTGGACAACGCTCCCAACTCATCACTCCCCTTCACCGTAAATTTCGCATCCAAGTTGCCTTTGCTGACTTCTTCTGTCGTAGCGGCGATGATGGAGATTCGATTGACAATGGCCCGGCGCATGAAAATGATGAGCGCCGCGAGCAAAGCGATGACACCAAAGACAGAAATTGCAGCGGATTTCAGTTGGCTGTCCTTCAAGGCTTGAAACTGCGGACTGACATCAATAGCCACAACCATTGATCCAAGAATTTTACGACTTTTGCCGTGGCAATGGTGACATTCGAGACTGTTGGCAATGGATTTCACCTCGGCAAAATGCAATTTGCCATTAATATCCATCAACTCTCCAGCCACAATCTTTTCATCAAGGCTGTTCTGAATCAGGTCGGGAAGACCATTTTCCGTCCGGAGATCAAAAATATTCTTCCGTTCGACGCCACGCTCGGTGGCATAGGTCACTTCGCCCTTGTAATCGGTCATGTAAATCATGGTATCCGGATAGCGCGAAGCCATTTCCGCAAACTTGATTTTCGTTCCGTCATTGTCTCCCACGGACATGGGATCTTCGATGGCCATGTACAACATGTCGGCCACGCGCTCTGCCGAGGCCTCGACCTCTTGCAATGTATGATCTCGGGTAGAAATGGAATTGTTGGCAAACAATCCTGCAAATGCAATCACCGTCAGGATTGAAGAAAGAAGCGTAATTTTGACACCAAGGGAATTTCGAATAAATTTCATACAGCCCCCTTAGTGTGCCCCGCCGTATAACAGCGGCTTGAAGTCAAAAGCATCAATTCTTTCCGGATTGTGACACGAAGTGCAGTCGTCCATACTCAGACTGCCCTTGATCAAGTCCGGATCACCGTCGGCCTCCACATGATCGTACCCTGGTCCGTGACAGACTTCGCATCCGCAGTCGGCCATACCCGGTGTTTCCGCAAAACTGACAAACCCCCCAGGTCGCCCGTATCCGGTCATATGACACACATAACATTCAGCGACTTCCTCGTTTGTCAAATCCGCAGCCATGACCTTGACGGATTTTCCGGAATGCGCTTTTTTCGCAAATTTCTTGAAGTTCCCATACTCCTCTTCATGACATTCACCGCACGATTCCGACCCCACAAATTGTCCGGAATTCGTTCGGCCAACGCCCGCCATTGCGACCGTCATGACACAAGCAGCC
Source organism: Pseudodesulfovibrio sp. JC047 (assembly GCF_010468615.1). NCBI lineage: Bacteria > Pseudomonadati > Thermodesulfobacteriota > Desulfovibrionia > Desulfovibrionales > Desulfovibrionaceae > Pseudodesulfovibrio > Pseudodesulfovibrio sp. JC047. The sequence goes on from NZ_WUEH01000022.1 coordinate 45,376, forward strand.
ATCAAAACGCCCAGGCTTCCTTTGTACCACACCGCTTTTTTCAACATGAACCAACCCCCGTAACGTGTAGAACACTCGGGAGGGCCATCACCCTCCCGATATAATTCTATATTTCATAGATGGTTTTTGAAAGCAGGTAAAGTACTCGCTAAAATCTTTCGCCTCCTACCAATCAAGTGTTGCCTTGAACGCCCCTGCCATAGCGTCAACCCCTTCCCGCAACACCGTCTTATCGGCATTTTTGACAAGAAGTTGAGAGGAGTCAAAGACTTTACCAATATAAGCACACACCTGACCGGCAAACAGTTCTTCAAAGGCGTCCGCATTGGCGCTGTCCACCGAAACCACAAACCGGCTAGCGGATTCCGAATACAACACGGCTGTTTCGTTCATCACACCGCAGGTCGGCACCCTGGACAGATCGACATCAGCACCGAGTCGGCCACCAATGCACATTTCAGCCAAGGCCACACCCAATCCGCCATCCGAGCAGTCGTGACAGGCGGTGATGAGTCCGCGTTGCGTGGCCTCGAACACGGTTTCATACCGAGTCTTGGCGGACACAAGGTCAACCTGAGGCACATCCGGATTGGAAAATCCGAGCTGCTGCGCCACTTCACTGCCACCGAGTTCCGGGCGGGTCATGCCGAGCACATAGATTCGGTCGCCGTCCTTCTTGAAATCCGAAGTCAGGCACTTGTTCACATCAGGAATCACACCGATCACCGAAAATAACACGGTCGGCGGAATGGAGATTTTCTGGCCGCCGCCCTTGTAATCGTTCTTCATGGAATCCTTGCCGGACACGCATGGAACGCCGAATCCGAGGCAATACTGGGCCAAAGCCTGATTGGCACGGACCAACTGAGCCAGCTTGTACTCACCGTCCGACGTAGACTCGGATTGAACAGGATCGCACCAACAGAAGTTGTCACAACCGGCCATGTAATTGACGTCGCCACCCACGGCCACAGCGTTCCGAATCCCTTCGTCAATAGCGTTAGCCATCATCCAATAGGTGTCATAATCGGAAAATTGCGGACAAATACCATGTGACACGACCAACCCCTTGTCCGAACCGAGTTCGGGCCGGATCACACCGGCGTCGGACGGGCCGTCCGCCTTCACGCCCACCATGGGTTTGATGGCGGACTTGCCTTGCACCTCATGATCGTATTGACGAACCACATATTCCTTGGAGCAAATATTCAGCCTGCCGAGCATATCCTTGAGCAGCCCACCCTGATCCTCGGGGACCGGGACCGCATCCTTGGCAAATTCAGGCCGCTTCCACACAGCAGACAATTCCATCTGGGGCACGCCATTATGCAGGAAGTCCATATCGAGACACGTCACCACACGGTCGTTGTATCGTGTCAGGTATTTCCCTGAATCGGTAAATGTTCCGAGAACAGAGGATTCCACATCCATCTCCTCCGACAGGGCCATGAATGCGTCAATCTTTTCCGGCGGAACAGCCATGGTCATGCGTTCCTGGGCTTCGGAAATCAGAATCTCCCAAGGCTTCAGGCCGTCATACTTGAGCGGAGCCTTGGCAAGGTCCATATCGAACCCGCCACTGTCCTCAGCCATTTCGCCCACAGACGACGACAGACCACCAGCCCCGTTATCGGTAATGGCGTTGTACAGGCCACGATCCCGGGCGCGCATCAGAAAATCATACATCTTGCGCTGAGTGATGGGGTCACCGATCTGCACTGCGGTCGCCGGGCTGCCCTCGTGCAGTTCTTCAGATGAGAATGTCGCGCCATGAATGCCGTCCGCTCCGATGCGACCACCGGACATGACAATCAAATCACCCGGCAACGCGCATTTTTCCTGAGACGGTTTTCCGGCCACGGTGACCGGCATGGTGCCGATAGTGCCGCAATAGACCAACGGTTTGCCCAGATACCGTTCATCAAAAACAATGGACCCGTTCACCGTGGGGATACCGGACTTGTTGCCACCGTGTTCCACCCCTTCACGCACGCCTTCAAACACACGACGGGGGTGCAGCAATCTCGGCGGCAATTCACCTTCGTAAAACGGATCGGCAAAGCAGAAAACATCGGTGTTGCACAACAGGTTCGCGCCGATACCGGTGCCCATGGGGTCCCGGTTGACACCCACAATGCCGGTCAAGGCTCCGCCGTATGGGTCCAAAGCGGACGGCGAGTTATGGGTTTCCATTTTCACACACACATTGATGGCGTCGGAAAAACTGATGACACCGGCGTTGTCCTTGAACACGGACAGACAATAATCACCGCCATCCCGAGTCGCTGCGTTGCGTTCGCGAATCTGTTTGGTCGATCCCTGAATAAAGGTCTTATACAGGCTGGACAACTCGGTGGTCGTCCCGTTTTCCGTATTTTCATACCGAATTTTCGCGCTGAAAATCTTATGCTTGCAGTGCTCTGACCACGTCTGGGCCAACACTTCGATCTCCGCATCCGTGGGATCAACAGCCATGCCTCGCGCCGTCCGTTCAGCCTGCACGGCCGGATCGGCGTAATACGCCTGAATGTCGTGCAGCTCCCGCAACGACAAGGCCAATGTATTGGCCCGAGAAAAATCTGTCATCTCCTGGTCAGACATGGTCGATAATGGAATCACCGCCACTTCGTCAGACGCCTGTCCGGTAACCTGAGCGGCCTTGGCCTCGAATCCCGGCTCGGATGTCCACGTCCCCGAAGATTTGTACTCATACCGCTGAATCAATTCATTCGCCAACAAATCCCGTGACACACGTTGAATGTCGGCTTCGCTCATATCCGCACACATCAGGTATTGCTTGGAGGTATAAACCTTGACCGCTTCCAGCTCCACCTTGTCCAACCCGAGGACCACACCCAGCGTTTCCCGCGCGGTGCGTCCTTCATTGTCAGTGACGCCGGGACGGAATCCGACTTCGACAATCCAGTCGAAATCACGGGCCAGCGGTTTGAGGGATACCTCGTGCAACACCGGATCGTGCAGGGCTGCCCGTTCCAGAACAAGATCAACCTGTTCCTGTGACACTCCTTCCAGAGTAAAGACATTGACGATGCGCACATCCTGCACATCCATGCCGAGTTCACTCCTGATCTTGCGGGCGACACGTTCGCCCAGCACGTCACGGACGCCTTGTTTCAGTCCAACGACGATACGACACAACATGATTGCTCTCTCCTCACTGGCTACCGAAAATCAATACACTCCGGCAACCACCGTTTTATTCAAATCGGAAGGCCGATCCCCTGCCCGGGAACCGGCCTGAAATTACTTGGTTCTAGTCAGCACAAAATCCGCAGCCTGTTTGAGGACCACAAGCTCTTCGCCCGGCTCAAAACTGTCCAGGCAGGCCTTGGCCTTCTCCACATAGGCAGCGGCTTCCTCTCGGGTCTTTTCCGAATATCGCCCGTCCCGGACCCGCGTCAGAATGTCCTGACACTGCGCGTCGGTCAACGACTGCTCCTTGAGAGCCCTCAAGAGGGTCACACTCTGTTCGGCATCCCCATTTTCCATCAATAAAATCAATGGCAACGTGACCTTGCCTTCTCTGAGATCGCCGCCCTCGGGCTTGCCGGTCTCGGATGTCGGCGACGCGTAATCCAATGCGTCATCCACCAACTGGAAGGCGATACCGAGATTCAAACCAAAGTCACCGGCCGCGTCTTCCTGTTCAGGGGTCGCTCCGGCCAAAGCCGCTCCACACCGGCAGGCGCACTCGATCAAGCGCGCTGTCTTGCCAATAATGATCTCAAGGTACTTATCCCGATTCAGGGACGGATTCTTGGAAAAAGAAATTTCCTCGATTTCACCGACCGCAGTCTCCATGGTTCCCTTGGCCAGCAGCCAGGAAAGCCGGGCATTGCCATACCGCGACGCCATCTGGTTGGCCAAGGCAAGCAACGCGTCACCGGCCAGAATGGTCTCGGTCCGACCAAACACGAGGTGTGAGGCGGGTCGGCCACGGCGCAATTCAGCGTCGTCAAGGTAGTCATCATGCAGCAAGGTCGCCGAATGCAACAGCTCCAGCGAACAGGCCATGGCGTGAAAATCATCTTTGGCATAGCCAAGGGATCGAGCGAACAGGATTGTCAGGATAGGACGAATCCGTTTACCGCCAGAGCCAATGATATGCTTGGCCACATCCCGAACCAGACCGTTCAGTTGATCGGCTTCCTGGTCGAGAAAGTCATTTATGCCGGGAAGTTCCCGTTGAAAACATCGTAAAAGTTCGTCCATATCTTTAACACTATGTCAGGTTGCGGGTTGAGGGACAAGCCCCGTTCTACGCCGTAAAAAGCTGGTTGGCAGCGAGGCCAAGCCCCTTCAGCGCACCTTTCAAATCCCAGTCCTCAGCCTCTCGGGAGCCGACCAGATTGGAGATGGTTCGCACCTCCAAAAATGGCAGTCCCATGCGCCCGGCACCAAATGCCAGACCAAAGCCTTCCATATTTTCCAGATTGGCATTGCAGGCCAGCTTGAGCCACCCGGCCCGTTCAGCCGTGCCCGTAACACTGCTGACCGTCACGGATGACGCGCGCAGCCATTTTTGACCCAACGTCACATGCATGGTTTCAGCATCATTGACGGGATTCAATTTGACTCGATTCCAAATAAGCTGGTCGTTGATCTTTCCCTGGGGAAAATTGATTCCCTTGGGGTCAACATTGCCTTCTTCATCCAGCAATCCGTATTCAGGCCACGTCTCCTGCCAGCAATAACAGGTGGAAAGCATGGGGAATTCATCAAGATCATAGGCCCCAGCAATACCGAAATTGATGACACCGTCCACATCGTCCCGCCCCAACACAAGGCCGGTCATGAGCGAAGCATTCACCAATCCGACGCCAGTCACGGCCAAAAGCAGTGTGCGTCCGTTGCATTCATACTCCGCCGTCTCACCCTGCTCCACTCGGGGAGCGTCGGGAAACACGGCCTGCATCTCATTGGATGTCGCTGTTATTACTAAAAGCATGAAACCCATTTATAGTCGCCAATACTCGATATGCTCGGCGGCCAATTCCGCACGGTCCAGAATACCCTTCACATCCACAATCAACGCGGTGTCCGGGGTGGCAAACCACTTCTTCAATTCCGCAACCGGAATCTCGGTGTATGCCGCATGTGGCACGGCCAAAATCAAAGCATCCAGATCTCGCATGGTCTCCAGGTCACACAATTCCACACCCAAAACGTCACGAGCTTCGTCGTGATCGGCCTGCGCATCATGCACCAAGACGTCCACACCGTACTCATTCAGCTCCTCAAGGATATCCACCACGCGGGTATTGCGCAAATCCGGAACATTTTCCTTGAAGGTCAAACCGAGCACGCCAATCCGCGCGCCTCTGACTTTGCAATCATTTTTGATAAGCCGCTTGATGGTTGACTCGGCAATAAACTTGCCCATGGTGTCATTGATCTCGCGCCCAGCCAGTATGACATGGGGATGAAAGCCCATGGCCTCGGCCTTGAAGGTCAAATAATATGGATCGACCCCGATGCAGTGTCCGCCCACCAGACCGGGACGGAAAGGAAGAAAATTCCATTTGGTGCCAGCGGCCTCAAGCACATCCAGCGTATCGATGCCCATGGTGTCGAAAATCCGGGACAACTCGTTCATAAGGGCGATATTCAAATCGCGTTGCGTGTTCTCGATAACCTTGGCTGCCTCGGCTGTCCGAATATTCGGGGCAAGATGGGTTCCAGCCTCCACGACCATGCCATACACCTGCTGCAACAGCTCTCCGCACGCTTCGGTCTGTCCGGCAACCACTTTCACGATGGTTTCCAGCCGATGCACCTGATCGCCCGGGTTGATCCGTTCTGGCGAATAGCCGACCCAAAAATCTTCACCGCATTTCAGACCGGACTCGGCTTCGAGAATCGGTACACAGATTTCTTCAGTCAGTCCGGGATACACTGTGGATTCATAAACCACCACGGTTCCGGGTTGCAGATATTGACCGACAGAGGTCGTGGCTCCCTTGACCGGACGCAGATCAGGGCTTCGAAATTCATCGATGGGCGTGGGCACAGCGATAATAACAAGCCGGGCCTTTTTCAAGTCGGCCAGGTCGGCGGAAAATTCCAGATCAACATCGTCGCCGACTGTGGAAAAATCAACCTCATTCGTGCGGTCGATTCGCTGATTCAGCTCGGCCACACGCTTTTCGGAAATATCAACACCAATGACGTGGAAATGACGTCCCAAGGCCACGGCCAAAGGCAATCCCACATAGCCCAGTCCGACAATGGCTATACTGTCGGCCTTGCTTTTCAATTCATTCAAAGAAATCATCATTATTCTCCGTATCACCCATCCGGGTGGACACAGACGGTCTTCTATGGCTATTCTTTCGCCATGAACATCGACTGGTCACTTCTCATCCTTGCCATTGGGTTGGCTCTGGTTTTCGAAGGCATCCCGTATTTTCTCTTTGCCGAGAAGATGCCGCTCATGCTCATCCGACTCGCGGAACAGCCACCGAAATTTCTGAGGTTCATCGGATTGGCCGCCATTATTCTCGGCCTGCTTATCATTTCGTTTGGTCGCTCTTTATCGTTATAACCCCTGCCTTGTCCACACAAGGACAACGTCCGTTCGCCGAAACCGGCACAGCTTTTCCCTACACAGGTTTTTCTGCCACATGCAAATACACGATACCTGACAGCATCGGCACGTTATACACTCGCTCGAAACCGGCGGAAAGCAACTCGTTGCCGAGCGCCCGTTCATCTGGGAACTGCTTGATGGTTTCAGCGAGATATCGATAGGCGTCCGGATCGCCAGAAATACGATCACCAATAAAGGGAAGGATCTTGTCGAGATACAAATTATACAGCCCTTTCCAAACCCGTTTCGACCCAGTGCCGAATTCGAGAATGCAGAGCCGTGCCCCGGGCTTCAAGACCCGGTAAAATTCGGCATAGGCATCTTCACGCGGCAAGATATTTCGAATACCGAAAGCAATGGTCGCCGCAGCCATGGAGGCATCGGGAAGCGGCAAGGCCCGACCATCGGCCTGCACCGGGAAAATCCGTTGCTCCCGGCCCTTCTTGAGCTTCTTGGCTTTGCCATTTTCCAACATGGGCAAGGCAAAATCCAATGCCGCGACCTGACAATCCGGGTATTGCCTGAGCAATTCCACGGACACGTCCATGGTCCCGGCAGCCAAGTCAAGGATCATGCCCCCGGGTTCCGGGCGCGCGGCCTTGGCCAAACGATACCGCCAATAAATATCCTGTCCCAAAGACAGTGCGTGATTGAGGAAATCATACCACCCGGCAATGCGACCGAACATGTCGGCAACCCGCTTACCGTGCTCTGCGTGAGTGCTTGCTCCTGTGACCGATTGACATTCAGGTTTGGTCATCTACTCGCCTTCTTCCACCAATTCCGATTCGCGAGATCCATCACCCAGAGTCTCGCCCGTAATAGTCCGCATGACGTCCTTATAAATCACGTCAAAATTCTGCCCGAAATTCGACGGGGAAATCCGCCCGACTTCGATAAATTTGATGACCACTTCCTTGGCGACCTGCAAGGCCTGCTTATCGTACTTATCCATCTATACTCTCCCGTTTTTCAATGGAAAAAACCGCCCGGTGGGAAATGGCCTTGACCAACATAGTCAGGGTGCCGGGCGGGAAAAAAGAAAAAAACCGAAAAGCCCCTTTCTTTTTTGGAAATTCAGTAGCATGTCCCACCCCGTTCCGTCGAGGAGTTTAGCGGGCTGATTCCACCCAATCCAAACACTGATTCAAACATTGTTTAAAATTTTGATTGACACCAAACAACAACGACTCTATACGGATGATTCAAACATTGTTTCAAATGCTGATTAAATACTGGTGTAGAGGAAAATCATGAGCAAAGAAAACACGCGAGACAAAATCCTTTTTGCAGCAAGCAGTGTCTTCTGTGAAAAAGGATATGAAAAAACAACGATCCGCGACATCTGCACGACAGCAGACGTCAATGTGGCAGCAGTCAATTATCATTTTGGAGACAAACAGAATCTCTTTTACAAGGCCCTCGGGCTATGGATGGAGGAATTCGTTGAAAAAGCGGCACTCCGTCAACGCATGGCCTCGAAAGACACCCCCCAAGCCAAGTTCAGAGAATACATCCACGCCGAACTGGGAGCACTTTGCATTTACAATGAGACAGGAACAACCTCTTTAAAAAAAGCCCGGCTGATTCTTCAGGAACTCACGGCAGAAAACCACAATCCTGAAGTTTTCGAATGTCACAAGGAGCTTGAAAAAGACTTCATTTATCCTCTCATCACGGATCTAGTCTCTCCATGCGAAGACCCAGAAATCATACACAACGCGTGTATCGCCGCCACATCAATAACAACCCATTATTTCCTCATGGCCATGGATAACCCGAAATTCGCCATTCAAAATGCGGAAGACCTCGATTCCACGACCGATTTTCTGACAACGTTCGCCCTGGGCGGACTCAAAGCCATTAAAGAGAAACAGCATGATGTATAGATTTTTCATGAGTGCAGTGCTTTGCGCTGTTGCCCTTGTCACTGCCGGGTGTAACGACACCCCCACCGAAGCCAAAATGATCGAGTCCAAGGCGATCCGAGTTGCCACTAAAGTGGTTGAACCGGTGACCCTCATCGACCGAATCAATTTGCCCGGAGCCACCGAACCGGATGAAGACGTGTGCGTGTCGTCCGAGAGTCCCGGCACCGTAATCTGGTTGGGCGTCGAAGAAGGAGACCGCGTTAAAAAGAACGCGCTCATCGCCCGTCAAGACGTGTCCTCCAGTGGCGCTCGGTTCGACCAGGCAAAAGCAACGAAAAAGCTCGTGACCGAGCAGTTACGCCGTCGTCGAGAATTGTTGAAAAAGGGCGTGTTAGCCAAGGAAGAATTCGACCGAATGGAGGCCGAGCTGGCCAAATCTGAAGCCTCCTTGCGTGAAATGCAGGTCAGCGTCGAGTACGGCGTGGTGCGTGCGCCAGTTTCCGGAATCATCAATCACCTGTATGTGGACCGGGGAGAACGGGTCAACGCTGGCGACAAAATCGTGGATATTGTTGATCCCTCCGTCATCCGGACCACGGTCAACGTCCCTGAAATGGACATTCCGTATATCAAGAAAGGCCAGGAAGTGACCGTGACCGTGGACGCCATCCCGGGCCGCGTGTGGAAAGGGATCGTCGAATTCATCTCTTTCAAGGCAGACAACGCATCCAAAACCTTTGAAACCCGCGTGATTACAGACAACCCGGACGGAGCCATCCGCGCGGGAATGCTCGCCCGAGTTTCTCTGGAACGACGGGTATTGAAAAATACGGTCACCACCCCGCTGTATGCCATCATCAATCAGGGCGGCGAACGACTGGTCTACGTTGAAGAAGACGGGGTTGCCCGTGCCCGGACCATCGAACTCGGTGTCATTGAAGGCGAACGAGCGCAAGTGGTCAAAGGGCTTTCCCTTGGCGAAAAACAAATCGTCTCCGGGCACACACTCGTTGAAGACGGGACCAAGGTGAACGCACAATGATCATCAACAGAGCGGCTCTCAACCGGCAGTCAACCGTCATGGTCCTGCTGGTCTTCATCATTATAGCGGGTCTCGCGAGTTATGCTTCCCTGCCCAGAGAAAGTGACCCGGATATCACCATTCCCTACATTTTCGTACAAACGAATTTTGAAGGCGTGGCCCCGGAAGACATGGAAACCCTGGTGACCATGCCCATTGAACGCAAACTCACCGGGCTGTCCGGGACCAAGGAAATATCCTCGATCTCGGATGACGGCATTTCCCTGATTAAAGTGGAATTCAATCCCGGAGTGGACATCGACGACGCCCTGCAAAAAGTGCGAGATAAAGTGGATCAGGCCAAACCCGATCTGCCGCAGGATTTGCCGGACGAACCGACGATCAACGAGGTAAACCTCTCGGAACTGCCCATCCTGAACGTGGTCCTCTCAGGGCCATTCAGCCTGAAACGGCTCAAGGTCTTTGCCGAAGGGTTGGAAGATCAGATTGAAACGGTTCCCGGCGTGCTGGAAGCCAAGATCATCGGTGGACTTGAGCGGGAAATTCACGTCGAATTCGACATGGACCGCGTGGCGTTCTACAACATCCCGCTCTCCAATCTGCTGTCATCCCTGAGCAACGCCAACGTCAATACACCAGGCGGCTCCGTGGAAATCGGACAGGCCAAATACCTTGTCAGGGTTCCCGCCGACTTCAAGACCCCGGACGAAATCGACCAGATCGTCGTCTATGTGCAGGATGGAAAACCGATCTATCTTCGAGACATCGCCACCATCCGTGACCATTACGCGGACCCGACCTCCATCAGCCGGTTCAACGGCAAACAATCCGTGACCATCGAGGTCAAGAAACGGGCTGGTGAAAACATCATCGAGATCAATGATGCGGTCAAACAGATCCTCAAGGAAGAACAGGAAATCCTGCCCCCGTCATTGAACATCAATCTCACGGCGGACAAGTCCGATGACATCCGCGACATGATTACAGACCTGGAAAACAACATCATCACCGGCCTGTTGCTGGTGCTGATCGTGGTCTTCGCCTTTATCGGCGGCCGATCGGCCCTGTTTGTGTCATTGGCCATCCCGTTATCCATGCTCATCACGTTCGTGGTCTTGGATATCTCATCCATCACACTGAACATGGTCGTGCTGTTCTCGCTCATCCTCAGCCTCGGAATGCTCGTGGATAACGGCATCGTGGTCGTGGAAAACATCTATCGGCACATGCACATGGACAAAACCAGAATCCAGGCGGCCCGCGACGCCACGGATGAAGTGGCCTGGCCGGTCATCGCCTCCACATTGACCACAGTCGGCGCCTTCTTCCCCATGGTTTTCTGGCCCGGCATCATGGGCGAATTCATGAGCTATCTGCCGATCACGGTTATCATCGCCCTGTTCGCGTCCCTGTTCGTGGCTCTGGTCATCAACCCGGTGTTGTCCGCCAAGTTCCAAGGCATCCCTAAAAAGGACGCACAGGACAAACCCAGCGCCATTGATCGCATGTTGGACCGTTTCAAGGCCCTGTACAAACCGGTTCTGGAATGGTCGCTGGACCACCGGCTCACCGTGCTTGGCGGAGCTTTCGGCTTCCTGGTCTTCTCGATCGTGGCCTTTGGTGCCTTTGGCAAGGGCGTGGAATTCCTGCCCACCACAGAACCCAAACGCACCGAAGTCAAACTCAAGGCCCCTGTGGGTACCAACCTTGAGGCCTCGGACCAATTCGTCCGCATTGTCGAAGAAATAACCAAAGACTACAAAGACATCGAATATGTCATCGCCAATACCGGCGAATCCGGATCTCACGACAAGGTCGGGACCCACTACAGTCTGGTCAAACTCGATTATCTGGACTTGCAGGACCGTTCACGACCTTCATCCGAAATCACCAATGAAATCCGCAGCCGACTCCAGGCCGCCATTCGTGGGGTGGAAATCCAGGCCGAAGCGGAAAGGATGGGACCGCCCACTGGCGACCCCGTCAATCTCGAAATATATGGCTCCGATCTGCGCAAACTCGGGGCATTGGCCGGGTCCATCAAACGCGCCATCAAAAACATCCCCGGCATGGTTGACCTCAAGGACGACTATGTGGCCGCCAAACCGGAAATTCGCGTCAATGTGGACAAGGAAAAGGCCGCGCTGCTCGGGCTTGACGCCTATACCATTTCGCGAGCCGTCAAGACCGCCATCAACGGATTCAAGGTCGGTGTCTACCGCGAAGGCAAAGATGAATACGACATCGTTGCCCGACTTCCCAAGAAAAACCGCGACTCCTTTGAAGACATCAAGCGCATCACTGTTTCCGGTCCCAAGGGGGAACCCATTCCCATCACCAGTCTGTGTACAATCACACTGGGCGGCGGTCTGGGTGGCATCAACCGCATTGATCAACGACGCGTGGTCACTCTGTCAGCCGATGTGTCCGGTCGTCTGGCCGAAGACGTCATCGCGGACATCGAAACCGAACTGGCAAAATTCGAGTTCCCCCGTGGCTACAGCTATCAGTTCACCGGCGAACAGGAAGAACAGCGCAACGCCTCTGCATTCCTTGAAACCGCGTTCACTGCGGCCCTGTTCCTGATCTTCATCGTACTGGTGACCCAATTCAACTCCATCTCCACCCCGTTCATCATTCTGACTGCGGTCATTCTGTCACTGGGAGGAGTCCTGATCGGACTGTTGATTACGGGAACAGCCTTTGGCGTCATCATGACCGGCGTCGGGGTGCTCAGTCTCGCAGGCGTGGTGGTCAACAATGCCATCGTGCTCATCGACTATTATGAACAGTTGAAGGACCGTGGCATTCACGCTCGCGACGCCATCATCGAAGCCGGACTGACCCGATTCCGTCCGGTCCTGCTCACAGCCATCACCACGGTTCTGGGGCTGGTCCCCATGGCAACGGGCGTCAGCTTCGACTTCATCAACTTCCGTCTGGATACGGGGAGTGAAAGTGCCCAGTGGTGGGGCCCCATGGCCGTGGCCGTCATCTTCGGTCTCGGTATCGCGACCATCCTGACACTGGTGGTGGTTCCCTGCCTCTGCTCGCTTCAGGACTCCTTTAAAAACAGACCAAAAAAACAAGCCAAAGCCTAACCGGCAACACACCATACCAACGGGGGGAGACAACGGTCTCTCCCCGTTTTTCTTTTTCAGTTCGATCCGGGAATCACCTCGGCAGGCCCGCCGCGACACGCACGTCCCCCAAAAAGAAAACGCCCAAACCTTGCATTCAAGACCGGCTCTTGCTACTCATGCCGGAATGCAATCCTACATTTATCCCATGAGGAAACGGCATTCGGCCATTGGCCGTCTCACCCGCGTATTGATGCTTGCCTTTTTGGTATGCATGGTGGTACCCGCTCCGGTGTCTTCGGAAACCATCGGCATGGTGGACACTGTTTTTCATATGTTTTCCCGCGATGACGACATCGTGGTCGAGGCCTTTGACGACCCGGACATTCCGGGAGTCACCTGTTACCTGAGCCGCGCCCGCAAAGGGGGCGTCAAAGGGATGATAGGTGTGGCGGAAGATCCATCTGACGCCTCGATCGAATGTGTCTGCACCGGTGACATCACCGTGCCCGAAAAAATCCGAAGTGGTAAGATGAACGGAAAGAGGGTCTTCAAGAAAGGCACTTCGCTGGTCTTCAAATCCATGCAGGTCGTCCGTTTTTATGACAAAAAACGAAACGTCATCGTCTACATGGTCTACAGTGATCGGATGGTTGAAGGATCACCAAAAAACAGCATCACTGTGGTTAAAGTGCAATAAAGCATTCGGAGGAAAGCTCGTGAGTGAAGATGAAGTAACACGCCTGGTGAATGACGTGATGTCCAACCCGACTTTGGTCGATGAAGCCAAGGGAATCAAGGATCAGGCTGGAATGGCAGAATTCGTGGCAGCCAAGGGATACTCCCTGACGGACGATGAACTCAGCCAGCTCTGGACCATGGCCGTCAATTACATGGGCGTGCAGGGATAACGATTTTTCCCTTCAAAAGACAGTGAGAAACGGACGGGATACCCTGTCCGTTTTTTTTGCGCTTATTAAAATTTCCACAACACACGAACAAACCCGCCAAAAGCGTTGTCCAATCGATAGGAATTTCTGAGCGACCCCGCAGAATTATAGAGCTTGTATTCCCGTGAATAATGATATTCCGGACCAAGAGAAATAACGACATCGTCATTGGGTGCATAGTCCATGTACACGCCCACCTTGGACCGGACCATGCCGAGATATCCACTCGGACTCACCGAATTCCCCGCATCCAATCGATAGGTCTTTTCGGCCCGGGACAGGGCAAAACTAAAATTGATGGACTCCAGTCCCTCGACCGAACCTTCGAACAATCCCAAGGCCCGCAAGGTCTTGCGCAACGTCTTTTGCGAGACGGCCACGGCCAGCCCAAATTCGGTTTCTCCAAACAAATCCTGATTCAAGGGGGAAAGGGCTACAGTCCTTGCGGTCAACCCCAGCATCCATCCTTCCCAGAAATCATAGGCGATCCCGCCGTCAAAACCCACGCCCACCGTACCGGGAAACGTTGTCTCGAAGGAGGATGCCACTTCGCCATTAACCCAATACCGCCACCGATCCCCAATGGTATTGTTGAGCATCCGCACCTGAAAGGTCACGTCGTGCAACAAATCCCAGGGCACAGTCTGGCTCCCGGTTTTCATGCTCGAAGACACGCTGGCAGGACGGGACCAGGCGAAATCCGAGGCCATATATGAAAGACGAAAAATCGAATAATCAGCCGTCAGCCCAACCCGAAAGACCTCCACGCCGCCAAGGCCATTGGAAAAATCAGCCTTCCCCACATAATCAAAGCTGCTTTCCAGATGAAATCCCTTGCTCACATTGGTTGGCGCGGTCAGCATGAAATCGGGCTGCCCCGTGCTGAACTGGGTCTCGGCCACGGCAAATGACGGGCACAGACAGACAAAAAGAAGGACCAGAAAAAATCGTGACATATCGGCTATGAGTACGCGTTTGCCCAATTTCTGGCAACCCTCTCACAAGAAAGAAACTATAAGGTCAGCGGGAATTCGATGGCATCCGCAGGGCACACAGTGGCGCACGAGCCACACTCGTCACATCGTTCCCCCACAATCCGATACGGCTCGCCCGGAGCAATGGCCTTGAAGGTACAGACCTCCAGACATTCACCGCACCGCACGCACGCATCGGTAATCCAGCATCCCGCGTCATTATGGGTCATTCCGCCAAAGGAAAACCGGGTACGCAGAAGTTTATGATCGCGAAATTCTTCTTCAAAATCAAAATCGAAAATTTCACCTTTGCCCGCGTGAATGCAGAACAACCGAGTGGCCGGATACCGAGCCTGATCCTCCAAGACATACTGCATCATGGCATTTCCTCTGTCAGCCTTCTGTTCCATCTCGCCCTGAGCCACTTCCCGGACCGTCCCGGAAATCCGCACGGAAAATCCGGGCGCAAAATAGGGTTGACCATCCGCATTCTTCCCGTCCTTGCGACCACTCGGATAAATGCCACACAGCGAGACACGAGGGTCTGCCTTCAGCTGCCGATAGAAGGGCTTGATTGTGGTGGTAAGGAAATAGATGCCGTCCTCATCGCCCCCACAGACGCTGATGATACGACTGTGCATGGAATTGCTATCCAACGTGGTCATGGACACACACCCTATGGTGGCAAGAGCCTTGGACACTTCATGTATTGTCATTGAAAAAACCTCCATATCTTGAATAAAGACATGGTAGGGAATCTCCTCCCTCACCAACAGGAACTATCGCACAAAAGCCTGGTACTTTTCGCGCATTCTGTTCCGAAAAACGGACGGAGTGACACCGGCTTCCCGTTTGAAAAACCGGCCAAAATACGACGGGTCCTCAAAACTGAGTTCAAAACAGATCTCCGAAACATTCATGTCGGAATGGGCGAGCATCCGCTTGGCGGCCACGACCGTTTCATTACGTATGACCTGACCGGGCGTGGTTCCAGTGGATTCTTTCACCGCCGAATTCAGACGGGATACGCTGACACCCAGATCGTCCGCATAATTCTGCACGGTCCACTGTGTCACATATTTTTCCGCCACCCGCTTCTTGAACCGGCGCACCAGGTCCGACTCTCGCCCAACCGCTTCCACATGGGTATTTTCCGCGTACATACGGTGCATGTTGACCATGAACACGTGAAAAAACGCGTGCAATACCGACATGAACCCCGGCTTTCGCGCGTTGAATTCCGTCGTCATCTTGTTCACCAGATCAAGCAGAACCGAAGCCTGTTCAGAATCCGCATGAAACACGGGCAGATGCGCGGTACTATAGAAAAATTCCAGATCGGCCATATTCACGATCGGTGCGTCAGGTGACCGCAAAAAGTCTTCGGTAAACGCCATGACATACCCGTCCAGATCTCCGTCCGGGCACCACATGTGCAACTGATGGGGGGTCACAAAATACAGAGAATTCGGGACAATGTCATACGGTTGAAAATCAATGACATGCACACCTTTTCCCCGAGTAACGAACTGGATGGCAAAATAATCGTGCAAATGGGGTTCACGGATATCCGAAACCGGACATCCGGTCCCTTCGGTAAACGGCCAGAGTTGAAAATTGGTCAAGGAATCGATCATGTCCTCGGCCTTGAATACGGTATGTGTCGCTGTCATCTGGCCCGTGTACCCTCTGTCTCCATGGGCTGGCAAGATGCACGGGAAACGTTTTTCATGATGCCATGTCATTGTCGCAAAACCTCCTTGCCACCACTCCGGCAGTCTTTCCCCCATGGATACCACGCCGCCCCCCTCAACCACAGGGACTCACCAATGCAAAAATGGCACTTTTCTCGACGCCCCATACGCGGCCTTTGTCCACCCATCACAGACGCTCACGGCAAGACCTATCCGTCACACGGACAAAAAAAACGTCCCGGAAACAGTCTGTTTCCGGGACGTATTCGTCAAGATACTGGGGCAAAAGCCCTCCGAAGCAACGGACCAATCAGGCCCCGCAGCACTTCTTGTATTTTTTGCCACTGCCGCATGGGCACGGGGCATTTCTGGAGACCTTGGGAGCCTTTTTGACCGGCGCGACCTTCTTGTCCTGCTCGGTCTCATGATCCGTATATTCCAGCTCTTCCGAGCCTTCATGCTTGAATTCCTCATCCCGGACCTCGGCTTCGATCCGCAGATGGGAGAAGGCACGCAACGCGTTTTCCTTGATGGTGTACACCAATTCGGAAAAGAGT
Organism: Pseudodesulfovibrio sp. JC047; assembly: GCF_010468615.1. Taxonomy (NCBI): domain Bacteria; kingdom Pseudomonadati; phylum Thermodesulfobacteriota; class Desulfovibrionia; order Desulfovibrionales; family Desulfovibrionaceae; genus Pseudodesulfovibrio; species Pseudodesulfovibrio sp. JC047. The sequence goes on from NZ_WUEH01000022.1 coordinate 62,154, forward strand.
TCGAACCCTTCACGCTTGTATTCCTGCTTGGGATCTTTCTGTCCATACCCACGCAGGCCAATGCCATCGCGAAGGTGGTCCATGTTCAGCAGGTGTTCCTTCCAGTTTCGATCCAATGAATCGAGCATGAAATACCGCAAAATTTCCTGATAATGCTCGCCGGTGGATGCCCGCAGGTACGCAAAAATATCATCCACCCATTCCGCAGCCTGTTCACGCGTGGGCAATTCCACCTCGTGCCAGGCAGCGAATCGCTCAAAATTGAAAACTTCTTCCAACCGGGCGCGCACGGAATCCAATGTTTCCTGATCCGCGTCTTTCATGGTCAAGGCAGGCTCCAGGATGTCGTCCAATAAATCGTCCGCATAGTCCCGAGCCAGCTCTTCCACTTCCTTGGCCTTCATCAGATTGTGACGCAGGCCGTAAATGGCTTCACGCTGCTGGTTCATGACATCGTCATATTCCAGCAACTGTTTCCGGATTTCGTAGTGATGCCCTTCCACACGGGTCTGAGATTTTTCAATGGCATTGGACACCATCTTGTTCTCGATGGCCATGCCGTCTTCCAACCCGAGCTTTTCCATGATGCCCTGCAACCGATCAGACCCGAACAGCCGCATGAGATCGTCATCCAACGCCAGATAAAACCGGGAAGAACCTGGGTCGCCCTGACGTCCGGCACGGCCACGAAGCTGGTTGTCGATACGACGGGATTCATGCCGCTCGGTGCCAATGATATGTAATCCACCAAGTTCGAGCACGCCTTCGCCAAGTTTGATGTCGGTTCCACGACCAGCCATATTGGTGGCAATGGTGACCTTTTTCTTGTGCCCTGCCTCAAGGACGATTTCCGCTTCCCTTTCATGCTGCTTGGCATTGAGAACGCTATGCGGAATCTTGAGTTTCTTCAGCAACCGGGAAAGCAATTCCGATTTTTCAATGGACACGGTACCGACCAACGCGGGTTGGCCCCGGTGGTAGCAATCCGCAATATCCTCGGCAATGGCCTGATATTTCTGTTCCTGCGTCTTGTAGATGGAATCAGGATTATCCACACGGATCATTTTCTGATTCGTGGGAATGACAACGACTTCCAAATTATAAATCTGACCAAACTCGACGGCTTCCGTATCAGCCGTACCCGTCATGCCAGACAACGTCTTATACATACGGAAATAGTTCTGGAACGTGATGGATGCCAAAGTCTGGTTCTCCGCCTCGACCTTGACGTTCTCCTTGGCCTCGATGGCCTGATGCAGCCCGTCAGACAGACGGCGACCCGGCATGAGACGACCCGTGAATTCATCAACCAGCACCACCTGATTGTCCTTGACGATATACTCGACATCATTCTGGAAACAATGGTGGGCCTTCAAGGCCTGAAGCACATGGTGCTGCAATGCGATATTCTGCGGATCGAAAAGGTTGTCCAAATCAAGCAGGGCCTCGACCTTTTCCACACCAGCATCAGTCAGGGTGATGGATTTGGTCTTTTCTTCCAGCACGAAATCCCCATCGGGAATGGCGTCCTTGTCTTCCGGGTCCGTGGGCGACGATTTGATCAACTGGGGAATAATGGTGTCGATACGGCGGTACAGGCCCGAAGATTTTTCACCGGGACCGGAAATGATAAGCGGTGTTCTCGCTTCATCAATAAGGATGGAGTCAACTTCATCAACAATGGCGAAATTGAGTGGCCGCTGAACCAACTGCTCCTTGTAAAATTTCATATTGTCACGCAGATAGTCGAAACCGAATTCGTTATTGGTTCCGTACGTGATATCCGCATTGTAGGCGACCTGCCGTTCCTGATCGTTCAGGCCGTGTACGATCACGCCCACGGTCAGCCCGAGGAAGGAGTACAATTGCCCCATCCACTCGGCGTCACGGGTCGCGAGATAGTCGTTGACCGTGACAACGTGAACGCCCTTGCCGGACAAGGCATTGAGCACAACTGCCAGCGTGGCGACCAGCGTCTTGCCTTCACCGGTTTTCATTTCCGCTATTTTTCCCTGATGCAGGACGTATCCACCAATGAGCTGGACATCGTAATGGCGCATGGGCGGATCAAAAGCACGCTGTCCGGCCTCCCGAACCAGAGCAAAGCACTCCGGCATCAGGTCGTCGAGTGTTTTTTCTCCGGCCTCGACCTGGCCTTTCCACATGGCGATCCTGGCGGGGAACTCCTCGTCGGACAGGGCCTTCATTTCCGGTTCAAAGGCATTCACCTGTTCAATAATGGGCTTGATTTTCTTCAGGTATCGGTCGTTCTTCGAACCGAAAAGGAATTTCAGCATATATACGGTCTCCTGGGAGTCTTGGACAATCTACACCACCCCGGTGGCCAATGCACACCGTGGCACTGTGAAGCATGATATATTCGGAATCCGCTTTGTCAACGCATAGCCATATGAAACGCGGTTTTTCCCAACGGGGGCATTCATACCACAAAGGGGAAATCAACAAAAGTCGGCAGAAAGCCCCTTACCCGGCAGACCGCAGTCGTCCGTACCACACCACGGCCACCACCCCGAAAAAGACCATGGCCACAGCCCGCACCGCGTATTGAAACTCGATGAAAAAGACATAGGGAACCCAGTCCAGATTCAATAAAAAAACCACGTCAAAACCGAGACTCTTGACGCCATGCCAATCTCGACGCGTGTCTTATAAGTGTTGGATGTCATGGGTTGCATGTGCGCCCCCCTGTTCCACAGCGTCCTTTCCTGCATGGAAAGAGGACGCCCCGCTCTTCATGGCCTCATACCGGAGGCGCAGGTCCTCATAAAGAAGGCTTTCGAAAGCATATACCCACACACTCCAAAACACCGTAAAAACGCTGATAATACCAACATATGTGCGCGTCATTTCACCCAAAACCATACTCAGACCTATGGAAAAAGCCATCACTACAAAAACCAAAAAAAGGAAAAAGAACACGATCCGAAAAGAATGCCCCTTGGTCATAGCCCACACCGTATGGAAATTAAACGAATCGCCGACAGCAATGGCCGGACAGACAAACGAAAATCGGAGAAAAGGAATCAAGATGCCGAACAGAGCCAACACGACCGACGGAATCATCAAAATTATTCCAAGTGTTTGTGTATCCGGATTCTCCAGCACCCCTGAAAAGTACACTCCTATGGCAGGAAGGGAGGCAAACAGACCACAAAGCACTGCAATTGCCATGACAGCGATATTTGCAGCCAAATATTTGAATGAAGTCGCCACTTTTCTTGCGGGGTAAAACGACGTTCGATTTCGAGTGGATTGAATCACGAAATGCAGAAACGATAAAACCACGACCAAATTCCCGAACCAATAGCCCACCATAATCACTGACGAAATCAATGGAGGAATCGAACCAGCCATATCGCCAGTTCCCCCAGTCAGGATTGAAATGCCACTCAAGACAAGCAACGCGAGCAGATATCTGAAAAAGATGCCGCGTCTCGCCCACAAAAGAATATTCGTTTTCTTTGCCACCGCCCACATTGCAATCTTTTTCATGATGCCATCCTGCTATTCGAGAAGTTCCAACCAATGGCCCACGGCCACCGATTCAGGTGCTGTTGCCGCCAACTGTGTGACACAGGCCGAACACCCGGTCACGACCACCTCGCTCCCTGCGAGCGCGTCCCAACAGAGACGATTGACCGGCTCGGTCAATTCGGGTGCTGCCAGACGCATGATCCCACCAAAACCGCAACACTGGCCTCCAGATGTCTGCAACCCGTGGTCCGAAAATATCCGGCCCAGCAAAAGGCCGTCCGCATCGTCACCCCGTGCATGACAAGGTTGGTGATAGGCCAGCGTTTCCGGCACGTTGTGCGATAGCACAAAGCTCGCGCCATGTAAAAGACTTGATACAGGAAACTGCATATTCATCCAGTTGTCCTGTTCTTCGACACTCTCGAAACAGCCGTCATATCCAAGCAGTCCGGCCCGACACGAGGCGCACAGTGTGACCACCGGAGGACGCCCCGCATCTCGCCACACCTGCACATTGTGCGCGGCCATGGTTCGAGAGTCTCCGTCAAATCCGGCAGTCTTCAGACCGGACCCGCAACAGGTAAAATCATCGGGCAGGACCTCGACACCCAGACCGTCCAACAGCCGCAGCGTGGTCGTGCGCCAGCGAGGTTGTGCATAATTGGCAGTACACCCCGCAAAAAAAAGCATCTTGTGCCCTCGATATGTTTCGGGGAAGGATGTCACCTTCAGACAGGGAGTCACCCCGGATTCGCCGGTCAAGCCGGTCAGCATCCTGAGCATGGCCCCAAATTTCGCCGGGACCAGCGATTCAGGGAGACACCGGGCCGCCCGAGAGCCGGGCACCCACATCTGTCGGGCGTGGATCAACCACGTCTTCCACAACCACGCCTTGAAGTCGGGATGGGCCGCACGCAATCCAGCGACCAACGTCGGGACATCCACCCCTTGGGAGCAGACCTCTCGACACCGACCACATCCGAGACACATCCCGGCAAGGGTGGCCACATCCGCTTCAGAGAGGGCTTTCGGATCATCGGACAAAAGCTGACACACAGTTGATTTGGCTCGGGGACTCAGCTCTTCCCGTCCGGTCGCCTGAAGCAGTGGACAGACGGCAAGGCACTTGCCGCACATGATACATTCACCGGCCATGGCTACAACCCCTTGCCCGGATTCATGATGCCATGTGGATCAAAAACCCGACGGACACCGGCCATCATCTGCCGTTCTTCCTCGGTGAGTTGTTCATGCACGAATGACGCCTTGGTCAAGCCGGTCCCATGCTCGCCGGAAATAGTGCCACCCAATTTCAATGCCATGTGAAAAACCGCGACTTTGGCCGCGTGCGCACGTTCCACCTCGCTCGGAATCGACCGGTCAAACATGATCCCGACATGAATATTGCCGTCGCCAAGATGGCCGAAACACAATACCTGCAAACCGTGCTCGCGCCCGATGTCATGGGCCGCGGCCACCGCCACCCCCACCTGTCCCCGAGGGACTGCAATATCTTCGGCCATCTTGTCGGGTTTGAGCCGAAAAGATGCCGGAGAAATAGATCGACGCACGTCCCACAGCGCCTCGGCTTCGGCACCGCTCCCCACATCCACGGAGACCGGGTTCGCAGATTGCAAGGCCGCCACCAGCCGCCCGACCTCGGCGTCCACGCCTTCCGGTGTGCCATCCACCATGAACAGCAACGCGGCCTGCGCACTGTTCGCCACGGGAATGGTATCGCCCATGCGAATGGCCTGAAGTGTCGGCCCGTCCATGAACTCACAGGCAGCCGGAAGCACTCCGGCCTGAAACACGGCCTTGGCCCCGTCCATGGAGGAAGTCATATCGGCGAATCCGACCAGCACCGACGTCGCGGCCTCTGGCAATGGAATGAGCTTCACAGTCAATTCCGTGAACAAACCGAGCGTTCCATTACTCCCAGCAAATAATCGTTTCAAATCCAGCCCGACCACGTCCTTGTGCGATCGACCGCCCATACGCAAAAGTGTCCCACCCGGCAACACGGCTTCGATGCCAAGGACCCAATCCCGGGTCACGCCGTATTTCACGGCCTTGAGTCCACCGGCACAGGTCGCGATATTGCCGCCCAGAGTGGACATCTTCACGCTGGCCGGATCCGGGGGATAAAAAAGGTGTTTGGCCGCACACGCTGCCTGTAAATCCGCCGTCACCACCCCCGGCTGGGCCACGGCCACGAAATCCGATGCATTGACATCGATGATGCGATTCATGCGCAACATGGAGACCACCACGCCGCCAAGACTGGGCACGGCATTGCCCACGCGTCCGGTCCCCCGGGCACGCCCATAGATGGGCATTCGCTCGCGGTCGGCCCAGGCAAGCACGGCCTGAACCTGCTCGCGAGTCTCAGGCCGGACAACGGCCCACGGCATGGCCTGTTCCTGACTGGCGTCAATGGAAAACACGGCCAGCTCTTCCGGGGACAGAAGACATCCGTCTCCCGGGAAAAGATCGGTGAGAAAATCCGTGTGGGCCTTGGTCAATGCGGCAGCGTATTTGGTCATGACCACACACTATGAATGGGAACCGGGCGTGTCAATCAACGGCACACTTTCACACGGGAAAAATCATGGTCCCACCCCGCGTCCATGTCCGTAGTGCGATACACGGCGGCATCCCACAAAAATACCATGTCGGCACTCCAAGGCTTAATCTGGTAACAGTACCAGTAAAAGTGAAGCTCAAAGGAGGCCGACATGGCTAGGATTAAAATATCA
>NZ_WUEH01000023.1 GCF_010468615.1 Pseudodesulfovibrio sp. JC047
TCAATTGATAGTGTACCGAATCGGTACTTGGTGCCGCAGAGCACGAATAAGAAAAGGAATACATTACTAATACGCCATAAGGCGAGGGTGAAGCCTGGCCTTATTAAAGAGAAAACAACGAAGAAAGGGAGTTCTTGACATGGTGCCGCATAAGAAAAGCCCTTTTCAAAGGGTTTGTCTCTCCCTTTCCCCCAGCCGCCGGAGGCATTCTTCCCTCGATCTGCCGTTCACCGGGTAAAATCGGACCGTTCACCTAAAAAAGAGCGCGGTTGCGCAGTTCTTTGAATACATGATATTTATTCAACGCGAGCCTTTCCATGACGGGAAACGCATTTCAGAAGGTTGCGGTCCGAATTTGAGACGGACCTTGCAGACACAACCATAGATCAGGAGAACAGACGATGAGTGAAGAGAAAAAGATCGAGACGCTGCAAAGAGAGGGGCAGATATTCGAACCCGATACATCCATGCAGGCCGAGGCGTGGATTCAGAACATGGACGCCTATGACGCGGCCAATGAACGGGCACTCACTGATCCTGAAGGGTATTGGGGCGATCGGGCCAAGGAATTACTGACCTGGTTTTCCGATTTCGATTCAGTGTTGGAAGCGGACTATGAGAAACCCGAATTCAAATGGTTTTCGGGCGGCACGACCAATGTTTCATATAACTGCCTGGATCGACACCTGACAGATGGCCGACGGAACAAGGCCGCACTTATCTGGCAGGGAGAACCGGAAGAAGACACCCGGGTATATACCTATCAGATGCTGCATACCGAAGTCTGCCGATTCGCCAATGTCTTGAAAAAGAAAGGCGTGAAACGGGGCGATCGGGTGGCACTGTATATGCCCATGATTCCTGAGTTGGCCATTGCCATGCTCGCCTGCACCAGACTCGGCGCATTACATTCAATCGTGTTTGCGGGATTTTCCTCCATTGCCCTGCAATCGCGTATCGAGGATTGTCAGGCCAAAGTGCTGGTGACAGCGGATGCCGTACTGCGTGCGGGCAAGACCATTCCGCTCAAACCCAATGCAGATGAAGCACTCAAGGACTGCCCGTCTATGGAACAGTGCATCGTGGTGCAACGGGGCGGCAATGAAATTTCCATGGTGGAAGGCCGGGATTCCTGGTGGCATGATGAAATCAATGCTGAAGATATCACGTCCGAATGTGATTTTGAAAAGATGGATGCGGAAGACCCGCTGTTCATTCTGTACACATCCGGCTCCACGGGCAAACCCAAAGGCGTGCTGCACACCACGGGCGGCTACCTGACCTATGCGGCCCACACCACACAATGCGTTTTTGATATGAAAGACGATGATGTCTATTGGTGCACGGCGGATATCGGCTGGATCACCGGACATTCCTATATCGTCTATGGCCCGCTGGCACTGGGTGCCACATCTGTCATGTTCGAGGGCGTGCCGAGTTACCCCAAACCAGATAGATTCTGGCAGATCGTGGACAAGTTCAAGGTCAATATCTTTTACACCGCCCCCACGGTCATCCGTGCGCTCATGAGAGAAGGCGAGGAATGGACCAAAAAGTATGATCTGTCCTCGTTGCGGCTGCTCGGGTCCGTGGGAGAACCTATCAATCCCGAGGCATGGCTCTGGTTCCACAACAATATCGGCGGCGGCAAACTGCCGATCGTGGATACCTGGTGGCAGACCGAAACCGGGGGCATCATGATTTCCGCCATGCCATATGCCACCCCGCTCAAACCCGGGTCCGCCACCAAAGCCCTGCCCGGTATTTCCGCCAAAATCGTGCGCCGGGACGGATCAGAGGCCGATGCCAATGAAGGCGGCCACCTCATTATCGACAAACCATGGCCGGGGATGCTCCGCAATGTCTGGGGTGACCCGGATCGGTATAAATCCACCTACTTCGCAGGCTTTTCCGAAGCATATGAAGCCGGGGATGGCGCCCGGGTCGATGAAGACGGGTATTTCTGGATCATGGGCCGCCTGGATGACGTCATCAACGTGTCCGGCCACCGCATGGGTACAGCGGAAATCGAATCCGCATTGGTGGCACACAAGGATGTCACTGAAGCCGCAGTCGTGGGAATGCCACACGATATCAAAGGTGAAACCATCTATGCCTATGTCACTCTCAAATCCGATCTTGAACCGGACGATGACATGATAAAGGAATTGAAAACCTGGGTGCGTAAGGAGATTGGTCCCATTGCCACCCCGGAATTCATCCAGTTCGCGGACGGCCTGCCCAAGACCCGTTCAGGGAAAATCATGCGCCGGGTCCTACGAAAGATTGTCGAAGGCTCCAACGACTTCGGCGATACCTCGACTCTGGCCGATCCCGGTGTGGTCACCGATCTGGTCGAAGGCAACAAGGACCTTGTCGGCTAATAATTCACTCGCAAAAAAAAGGCTCCGTACAACAATACGGAGCCTTTTTTTTGCTCTTTGGGAAGACTGCGGTTCACCAGGAAACCGCCGTCCCAAAGAGAAAAGACGGACGAGACAACGGGTAAAAGGCATCAGGGTCTAAGCTGACTCAAAACCATCCCGACAAGCATGAGTCCACAGCCGATCAGGGCACGCATGGTCAGAACTTCGCCGAGCATGAGACAGCCGCCAATGACGCCGAACACGGATTCAAGACTGAGGATGATCGCGGCGTGCGCGGGTTGGGCATCCCGTTGGGCCACAACCTGAAGGGTGTAGGCCACGCCCACGGACATGAGTCCTCCATAGGCGATTGACGGGGCTGCACCGATCAATCCGGTGAGGGTAATTTCTTCCGTGGCGAACGCGCCGACCATGCTCAAAAAGGCACAGGCAATGAACTGTATCAGGGACAATTTGAGCGCGTCCACAGCATCCAGTCCCGGTGAAAGTTTTCCGACAAGCAACACATGCCCAGCCCAGAAAACCGCGCTGACCAACACCAATAGATCGCCAAAGGAAATGGTCAGATCCGACGTTACGGAAAGGAAATACATACCGACAACAGCCAAACCGGCTCCAATCCAGGTGCCCCATCCGGGCTTCTGGGCCAGAAGCAATCCGAAAATCGGCACAAAAACAACGTAAAGTCCGGTGATAAATCCGGCTTTTCCAGCTGTGGTGGCCTCGAAACCGAATTGGGTGAGCACTGGTCCGGCCAGTCCCATCTGTTGCAGGGACGCGCCGACAAACAAGGCGATACCGAGCAGCCCTCCACCGACAAGCATCTTTCGACCACTCGCACCGACACTCGTTGTCGGTCGATTTTTCTGCATGTGCACAACCAGAGGAATCAGCGCCACAGCACCGAGAGCGAAACGGATACCGTTAAATGTCAACGGTCCGACGTGGTCCATGCCCACGCGTTGGGCCACAAAGGCCAACCCCCAGATGACGGCGGTGATGAAAAGCAGAATGTCTGCACGAAGGGTTCGGGAATTCACGCGTTGATCTCCTTTGAAACGATCAGCGTATGTACTGCATTCAAAGACCGTCGGCAAGGACGAAAGGCTTGGTATTATGCGGAATCTTCCTCTTTGGCCGCCACCTGGTCCACCGCGGCATTGGCCTGTTCGGCCAGCGACTTGATCATGTTCAGCAAATAGGGTTCGGCTTCGGGCGACCCTTCACGAGGTGCCCAGTCAGGGACATTCTTGTCGTGCTCCTGCGTATAGGGTCCGGTCTTGGTCTCGAAAATCAGGGTATCCTGCTTGAGGGGAATATACGTGTGATAGACATGGGGAGCCACGTCAATGCCGAAATTTTCCGTCCCGGGCTGAAGCAGCAGGGTTTTCTCGATATCTCCTGCATCCGAAAACTGGATGAAAAGCACTGAGCCAGCCATGACCAGCACCGTTTCATCCTTTGGCGGATCAAGATGGCGATGGGGCATGATATATGTCCCGGGCTGCATGGCGTTGAACATGCGATGAGACAGCGCATCATGAGACGAATGCAACTTTTGCAGCATCCGTTTGCGCGCACTGTCCCTGGACCGGGCCAGCAGATCGCCGACCATGGTCAAACTCAAGGGAGTAACCGCACCCTCCGGTGCGTCCATAGCCACGGGAACATCAGTGGATTTATGTGTCATGGGCAAGAGATATCCTGCCCATGCACTTTCGGCAAGCCGACTAATCCAGCTTCAATCCAAGCAGTGACAATTCAGAATAGGTCAAATCGATATCGCGCGGTTCGACACGGGACGACTTGTAGAAACGAGGGGACTTGATGACCTCGACCTCGGCTCCGGGACCATCGTCATCCACGAACCGTCGATCGGCCGCCAACACACACTCGCTGTCCGGCAACAATGCTTCCGCAATATCCTGCACCCGTTGGGTGAAAAGGGCGGGATTGCTCCGATACAAAACGTCATAATAGACCCGATCGTTTTTCACGGCTCGCGCAAGAAGCAACAGACATTGTGCGCAGCGGGTCGCGACCAGCACCGGCATCACCCGAAGAGGGATGTGATCGTCAAAAAACGGCAGATCATACGGAGCCGATTGAGCACGGATCTTGACCGGATCAACGATCAGCTCCAAGTTGTCATACAGCTTTCCCTGTTTGCGCCACAGCAAGCGTTCCTCATCAAGAACGTTCATGCCAAGGGATTTGAAAAATTCAATTCGTTTCGGAGAAAGGGAAAAAACCGTGTACGTGGTTTCGGGATCGGCAGTGGCCATTTCGAGCATTTTGCTTCCCAACCCGTTTTTCCGATATTCCTTGCGAATATACCAGGATGTGAAGTTGGTGAATCGTTCCCAATATCCATCAATGATGCGATGGGAACAGATATGCCCATGAAAACCGACAACCGCTCCGTTGTCATCAGCAACAATACCGAAATCCGGTTTTCCGGAACACCAACCATGAGTGAAAAGAGCACGCCATCGCTGTATTGAAAAAGCTGGATTCATATATGTATGCAGCAGTTCACAGATGGCGTCAAAATCATTCGGTGTGGCTCGACGCAGTATGGCAGTCATTAAACTTCCTATTTTGGTTGCGGCCAGATAGCGGCCGGAACAAGCCATGTAACGCCAGTATGAAAAGTGGTCAAGGCGAAGATGTCTTCGACGAATTGCCACGCATCCTGATCCATTTCAAGATGATGGGTCAACAGACATGTCGGTTCGCTTCGATCAACGGTACCAAGCCGTTTTTCCTTGAGATGCTGGACCAAAGATTGGAGACAACGCTCCAATCCGGCAAACCGTGCTTCCTTCTTTTTCCACGTCAGGACATCACAATGCGCGTCAGCCACACGCAAGCCAACGGGCGGTGTGGGACGATCTTTCTTGTAGCTGGCGGACAGCCCTCGAAATCCCAAGACAGGCAGGTAAAACAACAATTGCGGATCGATGCGATTCCACGGCGGAACCAGAGCCGGAACAAAGCGGCTTTTGAAAAGTTGGCTGAGTTTGAGCATCCCGTCACGTAACTCATCAAGCACCACGGACTTGGGCCGATGTAGCCCCAGCTCCCATGCCCCCATGCCCGAACCGGACGGAGCGTGATTCACATGGGCATATCCATGTTGCAAAATCCAGAGATGCGCTGCCCCGGAGACGGTTTTCCTGAGAGACTCTCCGGCCCGGGCCGGAATGGTCGCCAATCCGCACGGGACGTCATACTGATCGCTGAGACGGATCAATCGATCCAGCTCCACAGTCGGTTCAGCCGCGTCATCATCTCGCCACCACAGTTCAACCGGCAGTCCGGCTTTTTCGTAGGCATCGAGTTCCTGTACCAATATGTTCAAAGTGTCGTGATTCATATCCTCCTTTTGTAGCAAAGGTTCCTCACAAAAGCCACCGCACCGCTGGCGTTTTCGCGCGATCCATGGCAGGACATATTCCGAAGAAGGGAGCACTATGAAACCACCCCACAATAACATCATCTGGAACATGACACGAAAGTGTAATTTCCGGTGCGAATATTGCTATTTCCCACACGATAATACCCCGGTGACCGAAACGTTGCCCGCCGAGCGAATCACCGCATTTCTTGACAGCACCGGCGACACGTGGAAAGTCGGACTGACCGGCGGCGAACCTTTTATCTATCCGAATTTCGTTGATATCTGCGAAACGCTCACGGCATCGCACATCATCGGCGTGGACACCAACCTGTCCATCTCGTCCAAAGTCAAAGAATTCGCCGAACGCATTGATCCCAAACGAGTCCACAATCTGTATGTGGCCCTGCACATCGAAGAACGAGAACGAGTCAAGGGCGTGAACGCCTTTATTCGAAATGCACAATGCCTCATGGACGCGGGGTTTGAAATCATCGTCAATTATGTGGTCCATCCGACCCTGGAAGATCGATTCCAAACCGACCGGACATTCTACGCGAAGCATGGCATCACCATCACTCCCCGGCCATTTAAAGGCGAATATGAAGGACGTCGATACCCCGAAGCCTATGGTGACCGGGCACAGATCATTTTCGGCGACCATCCCGAACAGGGCAAGAAGGTGGCATTCAATTTTCAGGGAGTTCCCTGCTCGGCCGGACGAACGCTCCTTCGCATGGAACCTGATGGCACCATTTTTCGCTGTCCGGGCGACAAGACCGTGCTCGGCAACGTCATGGATGAGGTCCGTCTCTACAAGGGAAATGAACCGTGCATCAAGAAACGGTGTCCCTGTCGGGGGTTGGACCATGTCCAACTGACCGACTTTGAGGCCCACATGGTGGACGGCATTCAATTTGCGGTGGTCGCCGACAACGAGCGTTCCCGGACAGCCTTCACCCAGGCTGCCGACCTGCTCCCGGGCAATCCGTGCGTCGAGAACAACCTCGGCGTCCTTGCCTGGCGTCGCGACGATCATTCCCAGGCCCGTTCTCATTTCGAAGTCGCCCTCACACAGAGGCCGGACAATGCGTTGTACCGAGCGAATCGCGACGGCGCACAGATTGCCGACGCGGATTTTGATCCACAAATATGCCTCGATGTAAATTCTGATGTGACAAAGTAGAGGTAGCACCCGACCCGGATGTCGGGTACAGGTTCATGAGGGGTCCTTTCTGGACAAAATAGACACAAGACGATAGTATCTCGCCGCAATTGAAACCGGACGATATCACTGATTTTCAAGGCCACAAACACACGCTATGGAATCAAAAGCATACAATATCCTGATGTACTCCCATGACACGTATGGATTGGGACATATACGACGCACCATGGCCATTGCCCGAAATCTGGTCGCCCCGGATGTCAACATCCTCATTGTTACCGGATCTCCCATTGTCGGACGATACACCATGCCCAAGGGCATTGATTTTGTCCGTATGCCCGGCATGATAAAAAAAACCAACGCCATCTATGTTCCGCACTCCATCAAGGTCGATCCCAAAATCGCCATTTCCATCCGAAAAAACATCATTTCCGCCACGGCCAAGACGTTCAAGCCGGACCTCTTCATCGTGGACAAGGTGCCGACCGGACTCAAGGGCGAAGTGCTGCCGACGTTGAAATGGATCAAGAAAAACTTGCCATGCACCCGGGTGGTGCTTGGATTGCGGGACATTCTCGACGATGCAGAATCCACTCGTACGGATTGGAAACGCAAACGATTTCCCGAAGTCCTGCGAGACCTCTATTCCGAAATATGGGTCTACGGGTCCAAGACCATGTACGATCCCATCACCGAATACGCCTTTCCTGACGATATCGCGAAAAAAACGATTTTCACGGGCTATATTCCCCGCAAGGCCCCCCGGACCCGCAAGGTCAAACGCAAGCACAAACAGGTCGTGGTCACCATCGGCGGTGGCGGTGACGGATACAACGTGCTGGACACCTATCTGAGAATGCTTGAGACAAATGGGACAGTGGACTTCAAGACACTCATGATTACCGGCCCGTTCCTTTCTCCCGAACGACTCGACGAACTGGCCGACCGGGCACGCGCCATCAAGGTACAAATCAAGCCATTTGTCCGCAACATGGAAAAACGCATAGCCAAGGCCGACCTGGTCGTTTCCATGGGCGGCTACAATACCATGTGCGAAATTCTCTCGCTGAAAAAACCCGCCCTGATCATTCCACGCGACACGCCGCGTCTAGAGCAGCTTATCCGCGCCACGGTCTTCAAAAAACAAGGCCTGTGTGATTTCATCAAATGGGACGATGTTTCCCCCGAAACCATGCGGGAAAAAATCAACGCCCTGCTGGATGATCCAACGCCGTACACCACACAACTCGAAACATTTGCCATGACTGGGCTCACGGTCATGCGTGATCGACTCGAATACTACCGAAAAAACTGTTCCTGATGACTGTTGAAAAAGGCACGAATCCAAAGGGGCGGGCACGATCACGCCCGCAACCGAATCACAGCAATCCTCCGGCTGCCGCCCCCAAAGACTCGCCTCTTTTTGAACAGTCGTCTCCCACAACCAACGAAAGAGACGCCTCCCGATGACCACACACACAAAAAAGACCACACTGGGCATGGTACTCAAAGGGTATCCCCGTATTTCCGAGACATTCATTTCCAATGAAATCAAGTTGCTTGAAGAGATGGGATTCAAAATCCACATCTATTCCATGCGCGCCCCCCGTGAAAACTTTGCCCACAAATCGATCAAGGAAATCAAGGCCAAGGTGACGTATCTTCCTTCGTCCATGATCTGGGGACTTCCGGCCTTTTTATGGTATAATATCAGATTGTTTTGCAAAATGCCCAAACGGTACATGGACTGCATCAAGCTCATGAAGTCCCGTTTTGCATTAGCTCCCAAGAAACACACTTGGATCAAGCACCTGCTCCAGGCCGGGTATATCGTCCAGAAATCCGTAATCGACGACGGGGTGGACCTCGGCCATCTGCACGGCCATTTCGCCCACACGCCGACCACGGTGACCATGTACGCCGCCTTTCTCGCCGGGATTCCCTTTTCTTTCACGGCCCATGCCAAGGACATTTACACGCAGGACCCTCGACGCATTCAGGACAAGGTGGATCGGGCAAAATTCGTGGTGACCTGCACCAAATACAATGCCCGCCATCTCGAAAAAACCATGGGCGGCTCGAAACCCATTCACTGCGTGTATCACGGTATCAATCTCGACCTATTCTCACCCAATGGACGAAGCACCTCGGCCAAAACCCCGTATCACATCCTCACGGTCGCCCGATTCGTGGAGAAAAAAGGATTGGATACCGTACTCATGGCGCTTGCCAAACTGCGAAGTGAAGGGCTGGATTTCCGCTACACATTGGTGGGTGAAGGCAAAGCGGAGTTCAACCGGAAAATCAAACAACTCGTCCACGATCTCGGGCTGGACGACATCACAACCCTGACCGGCACCATCACGCACGAAGATGTCATCCAACTTCTCGGATCATCCGACTGTTTCACTCTGGGCTGTCGCGAAGCCAAAGACGGCGACCGGGACGGCATCCCCAACGTGGTGGCCGAGGCCATGGCAACAGGTGTGCCGGTCACGGCCACCGAGGTTTCCGGCGTTCCGGAACTGGTCGTCCACGAAGAAACCGGCCTGCTGTGTCCCTCCAACGACGTGGATGCACTGGCAACAATCATTCGCCGCGCTCTGACAGACGACGAACTGCGAGCACACATCATTCCAGCCGCCAACACACAGGTCCACACGCTTTTCAACAACAAGCAGCTCATCCGCACGCTGGGAGAAATATACAAATCCCATGGTGTCCCCTGCACCAAATAACATGATAAAGGTGCCGGAACAGGAAAAATCCTCACCCCCTGATACATCGTGGGCAATTCCAACCGGACGGCTGACGTCAAACCAGACTTTGACTCAATGTCTTTTGTATGGGAAATTGCCCCATGTTCAACTTCTCGCAGATCATGTCCGAAGAACATATCAAACGGGCAATCAAGGACGGTGCGTTCGAACACCTTGCCGGACAGGGAAAACCCTTGCCCAAGGATGACACGGAAAACCTGCCGCCCGAACTCCGCATGGCATACCGCGTGTTGAAAAATTCCGGCTATGTCCCCGCTGAAATTGCTGAAGAAAAAGAAATAACGCGCACCATTGATCTGCTGGCAACCATGAAAGATGAACAGGAACGGTATCGACAGATACAAAAGTTGAACGTCATGATACTGAAAATGAATGAACGGCGCGGCCGTCCCATCATCCTGGATACATCGGACGAATATTATCGACGCATCGTCGAAAAAGTACGGATCGCAGAAGAACGATTCGACACCACCCATAAAAAACAACGAGAACATCATGCATAAATTCGGAATGGTCGCATTGATCGGCCCACCCAATGCAGGGAAATCCACCCTGATGAACACCTACCTCGGACAAAAGGTCGCCATTGTGTCGCCCAAGCCGCAGACCACGCGCAATCGCATCAGCGGCATCCTGACTGAGGAAGAGGCCCAGATCGTCTTTCTGGATACCCCAGGCATCCACCAGTTGCGTGGCAAAATGAATCGATTCCTGCTGGAATCCGCCTGGAGCGCACTGTCTTCAGCGGATGCAGTCGTGGTCCTGATCGACGCCGCGCTCTACTGCGCCAAGCCCCACTTGTTGGACAAGGAAATCGTCCCGCTGGTCAAACCCATCGACGAATCCGGCAGGCCGGTCCTCATTGCCATCAACAAAATCGATCGGATCAAGGAAAAGGACAAATTGCTCCCGCTCATGGCCCGTGTGGCCGAGATGTGGCCCAAAGCGGAATACATCCCGGTTTCAGCACTGCGAGGCAAGGGCACGGACCAGCTCATGGACCGTATTCTGTCGCTGCTCCCCGAGGGACCGCCCATGTTCCCGGAAGATCAGGTTTCCACCGCGCCCATGCGATTCATGGCCTCGGAAATCATCCGCGAAAAACTGTTCTATTCGCTCAGGCAGGAACTCCCGTACTCAACTGCTGTCGAGATTGAACAATGGGATGAAGAGTCCCGCGAGGATCTGATTATCATCAATGCGGTCATCTACACGTCACGCAAAAGCCACAAAGGCATGATTATCGGCAAACAGGGCGCCAATCTGAAACGAATCGGCACTGACGCCCGCAAAGACATCAGTGACCTGACCGGATCAAAAGTCCACCTTGAATTGTGGGTCAAGGTCCGCGAAGGCTGGACAGAAGATCCTGGATTCCTTCGGGCCATGGGGCTTGGAGAATAGGCCGGTCCCGACTCCGGGAGACTGAGGGGAACAGAAAAGACAACACCATGGTCCTTCTAACAACGAGGTGGTCATGTTTGCAGTTCCGGTTCATCGCGTTCGACCGCTGGCAGGAATACTCTTGCTCGCAATGGTCTGGTGCGGTCTTTTCTCATCCCGGCCAGCCGTGGCCCAGCAACCCCCTGACCACTTCACCGCCGTCATTCTCGCAAATTTCCCCCCTCTGTACATAACCACACGAGAAGGGCAGCCGGACGGTTTTGCTCTGGACGTTCTCAAGGCCGTGAGCAAACAGGCCGACTTCGAGTACGAGCTGCTCGTCGTCAACAATTGGGTCGAGGCCATTGACGCCATCGTCTCGGGCAAGGCCGACTTCATCCCCGGCATTGGCCTGACTGCCCCCCGCAAGAAACACTTCCTGTACACGGATGTTTTCGAAACCGTATCCATCTCCTGCTTTGTCCGCACGGATTCCACGGAAATTTCACGCATCGAAGACCTGCCTGGACATCGGATTGCCGTCATTGACAAAACCCTGCCGCAGGCACGGCTCGGCACTGTCCCCGGCGTCACTCTGCTCTCATTCTCCGATGTTGATGAAGCCTTGTTCAGCCTGTTGTCCGGCAAGTCGGACGCCCTGTTCTTTGCCGAAGCATTTGTCCAGCAAAGGGCGCGCGAAATTGGCATTGAACACAAGGTACGGGCCTTGGAAAAACCATTTCTGGAAGTCAAGCGCGGCTACATCCTGCCCAAAGACCGGACCGCCCTTCGAGACCGGCTGGACACGGCATTGCATGCTTACATGATTTCATCGGATTTCAACAAAACCTATCTCAAATGGCGTGGCGGCCCCACTCCATACTGGACAGCGCATCGTGTCGCGTCAGCCGGA
The DNA here is from genome assembly GCF_010468615.1 of Pseudodesulfovibrio sp. JC047. Lineage (NCBI taxonomy): Bacteria > Pseudomonadati > Thermodesulfobacteriota > Desulfovibrionia > Desulfovibrionales > Desulfovibrionaceae > Pseudodesulfovibrio > Pseudodesulfovibrio sp. JC047. The sequence continues at coordinate 12,032 of NZ_WUEH01000023.1, forward strand.
CTGATTATCCTCATTCTCACGGTCATCGGTTTCTCATTCTGGCGATGGATTTCAGTCTCCAGATTGAACACCCAGCTGCAACAATCCATGGATGAACTGGTGGAAACCCAGACCCAATTACAGGCCCGGGAAGCCCAGCTCATCACGGCCAAGGAACATGCTGAAGCGGCCAGCACCAGCAAAAGCGAATTCCTGGCCACCATGAGTCATGAATTGCGCACACCCCTCAACGGTATCATGGGGATGCTCCAGCTCATGACGCTGGAAAAACTTGAACCGACCCACACGGAATATGTGGAGACCGCACTCCAATCCTGCAAAAACCTGGCTCGCCTAATCGGCGACATTCTGGACCTCTCCAAAGTCGAGGCGGGCAAGATGGAACTCGCGCTTATTCCATTCAACCCAAAACATTTATTGGAATCCGTGCGGGATAGTGTCGTCCAACTGGCCCGGGAAAAAGAACTGACGCTTTCCCTGACGCTTGATGACGATGTGCCGGAATGCGTGATCGGCGACCCGGCCCGACTGCGACAGGTGCTCATCAATCTGGTCGGCAACGCCATCAAGTTCACGGAACAGGGCACGGTGTCGATTGAGGTCACCCAGCACCCTTCACAGACCGTGAAAACGACCCGACTCATTTTTTCGGTCAGCGACACGGGCATCGGTATCCCCGAAGCCATGCAACAGGAAATTTTCGGCGCGTTCACCCAGGTTTCCGGGACCGCAAAGGCGTTTCAGGGAACAGGACTGGGGCTGCATATCGTCAAACAACTCGTCACGCTCATGGATGGCGACATTGCTATCACCAGCACGGAAGGACACGGAACGACCATCACCTTTTCCGCCACGTTTGAATTGGACGAACAGGGACGCACAGATTCTCCGAAACCGGACACACCATCCGGGCAGGACATCCAGCCCCGGCACATCCTGATCGTGGAAGACGAACGGGTGAATCAGATCGCCATCAGCAAACTGGTGGAACGATTGGGACACACCACCGACCTGGCGACGAACGGGAAAATGGCTATGCACATGCTGATGGACACCCATTTCGACCTGATTCTCATGGATATCCAAATGCCCATCATGAATGGCATTGAAACGACTCGCCGGATCCGCTCTTCATCGGAAAAAAGAGTGAGAGAAGTACCGATCATCGCTCTCACCGCCCACGCAATGAGTGGAGACCGGGAAAAATTCCTCACCGTGGGCATGGATGACTATCTGGCCAAACCCGTGAGCATCGACCGGCTCAAAACAATTCTTGAAGCCCTATTCGCCACGTAAAAGGCCGCTGCGTCCATTCGGATGCAACGACCTCAAAGAATTGCGTTGAAGACGAATTAGTCAGCGGACTTTTTCCCGTGTTCAACGATGTAGGTCATCCACTCTTCACGATCCACCGCACGATCCGCATTGGTATCGATCTCGTCAAAAAGTCCCAATTCACCATTGGGAAAAGCCACCAGGAATTCCCCTTTGGTCATGGTCCCATTCACGTCCACGTCCAAGGCATTGAAACACACATCATAATTGGGACTGGCCACGCAGGGTTGGCCTGCCAAGAGCAACAGAAAAACCACACCGAATACTTTTTTCACAACGCCTTTAAACCGCACGAGCTACCCCTCGATAAATCCGGTCAAGACCTTAATGAGCTTATCCAGGGCCTCTTTTTCTTCAACTTCATTATCCAAGGCTTCAGCATAACACCTGAGCATATAGCGTTTCAAAATCAACTTGTTGGCCGACTGCAAGGCGGACCGTACCGCACGGACCTGTACCAGAATATCTTCGCATTCCTTTCCAGCCTCGATCATGCCCTGAATTCCCCGAACCTGACCTTCGATCCGCTTCATGCGGGACAACACATTCTTCTTGATCTGCTGCTCTTCACTCATTGATGCTGTTTCCATGTCTTTCTCCTCGATTTGGATCAGGTTCCCGTTGCCTGTCACGACTGTTTACCATACGATCGTATGGTATAAACCGTTGCTCACAAAAGGATGTAAACATGTCCATATCGCCGTCACAAATATATATTCTCAACCTGTTGGAACTGTGTGTTACCATCTTTCGCGGCCCGAACTCGACCGGCTGGACCCAACTGGCCCACGCAGGAGTGCCTGAACTCCTCCGCCATGTCCAGCAAAACCCCGAAAGCCTTAAATTGCCTATTCAGGAGCTGGGAAATACACTGATATCCCCAAAAAAAGCCGACACCGCCGAACTTGAAACCGAGTACGTCCGGTTATTCATCACCAGTCCGAACGGCGTACCCGCTCCGCTCTATGCGTCCTGCCACCTCGATACCACGCCGCGCACCATGGGGCAAAGCGCTGTGGATATGCAGGCTCGACTGCACCAGGCCGGACTTGAAATCGCTATGGCATCCAATGAACCGGCAGACCACCTCACCATCGAACTTGAATACCTCTATACCCTGCTGGCACAGGGATGGTCCGCTTCTCCGCAAGACATCCGGGACAGCAAGGATTTTGCCAGGGCCACCATGCTCCCGTGGGTCCGCACATTCCGCACGGCCCTGCTTTCGGCACACCCGCATCCGGTCTTCGAACACGCGGGCAACCTGCTGGTGGCCGTGCTCGAAATCGTGGCCGACGGTCACTGTCGCGCATCATCCTGACGCACGGCCGACCTGAGCACATCCAGGAAATCGGCATCCGGTTCAAAATATCCACGCCGAATCAGCTCAATGGTCCACGAGCCATCCCCTTCCGCCCGAACCAGATAGGCCAATGGCAATTCGGCCTGTCCCAGACAGTCGAAAATCTGCCCGCTCTTATCGGAAAACAACGGATAGGCCACACCGTGCTTCTTCTTGAAGCGCACCACGGCCTGATTGGAATCATACACCCCAAGCCCGATGATCTTGAGCTGCCCGGCCAGCACGGGATCGCTTTCCACATCCTTGAAAAACGCCGACAGAAGACGGGTTTCCTTCACACAATCGTTACACAGGGTATTGTACAATTGAATCAACACGAACCGGGCGGACAATTCGGATAATTGCAGCCAACGGGTTCCTTTGGGCAATCCCAGATAGTCCCGATCAGCGTCGCCGTTCAGCACCGCCACCCGGCAGGTCGGGAAGGCATCACCCACGGCCAGAATGTGCGGTTCGTCCTCCACTCCCTCCACCTGCCGAGGGTACGCGGCTTTCCAGGCATGAAAACCCGCCGCGTACCGATACACGTTGGTATATCCGAGACGCGCTGCCCAGCGCGCCGCAATGCCACTGCGCAGTCACCTGAAGCTGCGGCAATACACCACCACCAGCCGGTCCCGGATCGGACCGACCACGGCCTCGAATTCCATTCGGCGGGCCTGAGACAGCTCAAGACGATCGCCGAGATCAAAAGCCATGTTCACCGCCCCCGGAATGTGTCCAGCGGCGAATTCATAATCGGCCCGGGCATCGATGACCAGCGGGTTTGCCCCGGATTCCAGCAGGGCCTTCAGTTCCTCGGTGGCGAGAAGCGCGTATCCTTCCTGTTCGGCTTCGGCCTGTGCATCGGCCCACCAGACCGCATTGTCATCCGCATGAACCGGAACACTCCACACCACGCACGCGGCGAGGAGCATGAAGAAGATGGTTGATGGCTGTATCCACATAAATGCTCCCCGCCTTGCGGTGTGACGTGTGGCCGATTCATTCGGCCACTTTCAAGAGGACGTTATTTGTTCGGGTGGACTTCGTAGGTATTCTCCGCACCGAACTCGTTGGTGGCTTCCAGATAAAACACATTTTTCGCATCGGGAATCATATCCATATACAGATAATACGCCTCGCCAGCTCGGGCACCGGTTGCGCAGGAAAAGACGATCGGCTTGTCCGTGGGGATATCCGACGCCTTCTTTTCAACCATATCGACCGGCATGTTGATGGCGGTCGGGAAATGCCCGGCAGCGAATTCCTCGGGGTCCCGGACATCGATCAGCAGAATGGAATCCGGATTGTCTTTAATCGTGGCGAGGAACCACTCGGTATCCACTGCACCTTCAGCCGCACCGGCCTTGACCGCAGTGTCTGCCCCGCCAAACATCTCCTTCCAGCCGGGATACCCGGCTTCGGCGACCATGACCTTCGTGTACCCGAGGTACCGGGCCTTGATGGCGGACTTGTGGGACAGGGCACAGGCGTGTCCGCCACAATAATAGATCAGCGGGACATCCCCTTTGCCGATCGGCAACATGCTTCGCTTGTCGGCAAATTCCCTTTCCGGGATGCCAATGGCGGACGGAATCGCACCGGCCAGGAACTTCTGATATGGACGGGCATCGACCAGCATGTACTTTTCACCCTTGGTCATCCGGGCATGAAGATTTTCCAGCCCGATGGAATAATACAGGGCGCGCTTCTTGTAGTCCGGGAAACCGGCGGCGTAGACATGGACATTGGTATAGCCAAGTTTCTCTGCCTTCCAGGCGGCCTTATGAGAAAGCCCGCAGTGGAATCCGCCACAGTAGAAAATCACCATGTCATTCTTGTCGGCGGGCAACCTGTCCACCAACTTGTCGAATTGACTGGTGGGGATGGAGACCGCCGTCGGGATGTATCCATCCACATATTTGGGTTTGTAGGGCCGGGAATCCACGATCATGACACCTTTCGGTTTGGGCATGACGGCGTATTTGGCCACAACGTCATATTCCACAATGGAATGAAATTCCTTAAATACGGGCTTTTTGGTCTCCTCAGCCAGACCGACCCCGGCCATGGCCACAACGGCACAGGCCAGTATTACGGCAATACTCACTAATTTCCTGAACATGACACACTCCCTTCCTTGCTGTTCATAGCTATTTTGTCCCAATGGGACATCATTCTCCGGACACATTTCTTTCCGAAATTTCCTGACGGTCGGTCCTGATCTTTTCCCACCACAGACGGTGATGGTGCTTGGCGTATGTTCCGGGCACCTCGCCGGTGAACATGGATTTGAATCCGGGCCGCTCCTCCGGCGAAATGGCCGCCATGTACACATGGACCAACAATCCGGCAAAAACCACGCCCACGGCAATGAAATGCAAGGTGATAGCCCACCCGACCAGCCCTGTGGCTGCGGCCCCGAACGTCCGATCGGACAGGAAGAGGATCACGCCGGTCACGGCAATGAGCACACCGCCCACCACACTGGCCTGGGCAAAGGCCTTCTGGCCCATGTTGTAATATCCCTGATCCGGCAGTTCCGGGCTGAGGCCAATCCATGCCAACGGCTTGGGACCAACGGTCATGAGCACCATTTTCTTGACTATCCACGCCATGTCACGGACCGGACTGACCGCAAAGACCTCGGCCAGAAAAAACCGTGCTCCAGCAAAATTGACCACGAGATAGACCACAAATCCGATCAGCCACAACAGGCCCAGCCCTTCATGGATGGCCAGCAGATTTGCCCCGCCCCCGACCATGGCCCGCAGGGCCTCCGGGTACCCGGACCCGAAAGGATCGATGGCCGGGTGCTGAATCAGTCCCACGCCGGTCAGCAGCAGAAGCAGCCAACACACCGCGTTGAACCAGTGGATGAATATATCGGATCGGTCATGCCGCTTGTAGGTACGATCAGGCATCGGAGTCCTCCTTGTGTCCCGAAGTGGACGCATCGTCGGTCCCGGCAAACAACTGACGGCCCAGCATGGCAAGCACCCCCAGACCGGACAGGGCAACAATCCCCTTGACCAGCGGCGCAGCCTGCTTCATGGCGACCATGGACGCGGGAATAACGGCTTCCCGTCCCCAGTCAGCCGGACCGGGGTTGCCGAGATAGAACATATTCGGTTTGGTATCTGTGGTGGCCGCCACGCGGGTCAGTCGATCCGCATTCTTGCGATACAGCCGACCGGCTTCGCTTTCGGGGTCGTTGATGTCACCAAAAACCCGAGCCTTGGTGGGACAGGTATCCACACACGCCGGAGGCAACCCTGCGGCCCTGCGCTCGGGGCAATAGTTGCACTTGTCCGCCTTGCGCTTGACCGCATTGCGAAACCGCGCGTCATACGGACAGGCCGGAACACAGTTGCCACACCCGATGCACAACCCTTCGTCGATAACCACTTCGCCAGTGGCCATATCCTTGTATGTGGCTCCCGTGGGACACGCCTCCACACAGGTGGGGACATCACAGTGCATACACGCTCCGGGTTGAAACCGGGCGGTCTGACTCTTGGCACCAGGCACAGGTGTCTCACTGAGCGGTTTGATCCAGTTGCGCCACTGCCCTTCCGGGACCTCGTTGGCGACCTTGCAGGCAACCACGCACGCCTTGCAATCGATGCACTGAGCCGCGTCAATAACCATTGCGAGCTGTTGCGCCATCACGCCACCTTCCTTGTTACAGAGACAAACGTCGTGTGCATCGAAGCATTACCGGTAATTGCATCATAGTCGTCCTCCAACAGCGCATTGATGGACGCGCCATTGCCATGGGACAGGGTCTGCATAGTGGACAGGGTATTGTATCCTGAAAGCATGTACACCGTATCCTTCCTGATCCTGTCAGTGACTTCCGCCACCAATTCCTGTCTGCCCACGGCACTGGAAACTTCGACCAGATCGCCGTTCGCGATACCGAGTTTCCGGGCGGCCTCGGTATTGAGCCACAGGGTATTGGTGGGATTCAGTTCGTTGAGCACCCTGTTGTTGATCGTGGATGTCTGCGTCACCGACGCATCCCGCCCCAGCACCAGACGAAACCGGTTCTCCGGGACAATGGTCGGTGGGGTATACACCGGCATGGGATCAAGCCCCATCTGGGCATACCGCTGGTTGTACAGCTCCACTTTCTTGGACAGGGTCTTGTAGATACGGCCATCATAGATGCCATAGACCTTGGACGGGTTGTAATAGACCCCGTCCCGGTCCATGACCTCTAGGGCCTCGGGAATCTCGCGGGTCTGTTTGACGCGAAATTCATCGATGGTGAAATCAAAATATTCGCCCAGGTCCAGCCGCCCGGCAATGCCCTTCATAATGTCAAACAACGGTCGGGATTCGTAGAGCGGCTCGATCACGGGATCACGTTTGACCACACAGGCGCAGGCAACGGACCCCTGCAATCCGGCGCACGGGTCGGTACGTTCCAGATAACTCTGTGACGGCAGGACCAGATCCGCATACCAGGCCGTATCGGACATGGCGATATCCACCACGGTCACGAAATCCATGGACTGCATCATCTCGATGGTCTTCTGCCGATTCGGAGCCGTGCCCATGGGGTTGGTCTTGTACACGAACCACCCTTTGACGGGATACGGATCCTCGGCCAACACCGCGTCCCGGGTCACGAGAAACGACCCTTCATGCTCGAACATCATGGGCACCGTGTGGGCGTCGATCCGGTCTTCCTGATTCTCGTCATACCACGGCGCGTCATAGGGCACGCCCTTGAGCCCCACCTGTCTGGCCGCCAATAGCCCACCGGGACGGTCCCAGTTGCCAAGCAATCCGTTGACGATGGCGAAACTGCGACGAATCTGGGTAGAATCCTCATAGTCCGAAGTCCGCCGTCCGGGATACACCATGGCCGCCGGAGCCGCAGCAGCCAGTTCCCGGGCCATGCGCGTGATGTCTTCCGCCGGAATCCCGCACTGCTCCGCCGCAAAACCGGGCGTGTACTGTTTGACGTGTTCAGCGAGCTGCTCAAGCCCATAGGTCTTTTCCGCGACCCATGTGGCATCATAGAGCTGTTCGCCGATGATGACGTGAGCCAGTGCGAGCATGAAGGCCATGTCCGTTCCCGGCCTGATGGGATACCACGCATCCGACAGGGCCGCGGTCTTGGTATACCGGGGATCGAGCGTCACCAGCGTACACCCTTTCTCGCGAATGGCTGTCATCAGATCAATGGAATCCGGAGTGACCAATGCCTCGAATCGATTGGCACCGGCCATGATGATGTATTTGGAATTCAAGACGTCCGCAAAAGGGACTTCTCCGTAAGTGTCGAGAAATGCCCGATTGCCGGACACCAGACACAAGGATTCGTGCGACGTGACATTGAAGGAACCGTAAACCTCGGCAAACCGGCTGACAAACTGGGAATGCAGATCGGTCCCGGCAGAGAACAGATGGCCGCAGGGGGTATATTTGGCGCGGACCGCCTCCATCTTTTGGGCGGCCATGTCCAGGGCTTCATCCCATGGAATACGCTGCCATTTACCTTCGCCCCGCTCCCCCACGCGCAACAGTGGGTGCTTCAACCGATCCGGATCATAGACCTGATCGATGCCCGCGTTGCCGCGTGCGCACAACATGCCGCGAGATTTGAGGAATTGCGGATTGGGATCGAGTTTTCGAATGACCCCGTCTTCCACTCGGGCAATCACGCCGCATTTATTGAAACACATATCACAGGCCGAGAATCGGGCATCCCAGGCCGGAACTGCGCTCGATGCTGCCTGCGCTTTTTTCAGGCCTCCCAACACAGCCGGACCGCCAACCGCCCCGGCCGCGACCAGACCAGACGCCTTGAAAAAATCGCGACGAGACATTTTCTGTTCAGAATTCGACACGTCAAACCTCCGGGTATCCACCTATGGACCGTGGGTATCTCAGATTCCCCGGCATCCCGCCTTCCCTCGGGCGCGTGATGCCGGGACCATTGCTGATGTCACACGCGCCCGGCGTATCGCGACTCAGGGCCGCCATGCCACCGGACACCGCATTAGCTGCACTTGGCCGGAGACGGCGAGTCTTTTGCATAATCGTGCAGATAGGTGAAGATATCGTTCACATCCTTGTCTGAAACTCCCCACTCTCCGGCACACGGAATCGAAGTCTCATTCTTGAATGTATCCGTCCACTCGGCCTGAGTCCGATCAGCCGGACTCAAGTCAGGAGCCTGGGTGCCATTGTGACAGGTTCGACAGTTTTTGCGGTACAGGAATTTCCCCTTGCGGGCATTTCCATCCCCCATGGCAAAGGCCATGGACACGACAAAGACAGTCATCAGAACAGACGCCACAGTCACAGTAAAAGTACGATGCATAATTCCTCCAGAAAACATGTTGGTTCAACACGACAGGGATGCCATTTTTCCGCCGTATCATACGGTCGCATTCATGAACAGTATTCCCTGCTTTTTAGGTATACTTTCTATCGTCGTATACCTATACGGGGTATAGGTGTCAACCAGAAGTCGCAAAAAAAAGGGCACCACAACACAACCGTGCGGTGCTCCCGGGTGATCAGGAAATGAAACGATTTATGAAAAAAGAGAAAAGAGGACGACTACCAGAGGCGGTCACCAAAGGCACGATGAAAGCCGTGTCGGCGAATACGATCCACAGTTTTCTGGATATCATACGGGACAAAACGCATGGTCAGGACACGGGAATCGAGATCGAAGAGGCCGTACTTGGCGCGGTTGTCTCCGTCCCGTGGTTGTCCCACGGACCCGATATTCACCAGATGCCGCATCGCCGGTTCGAGAAGAATGTCACCCTGCGGCAAAGAATATTGTTCCGACGAACTGCCCTGATGGACGTAGCGGACCAGATCGTGCGTGTGCCCGACGAAGCAGACGTCTTCCGCATACCGGGAAAAAACCGCATTCATGTCTTTTTCGTGGGACCACAGATAGTCGCCCACACTGTCCGGCGGGGTTCCGTGGACCAACCGACATCCGAGGACCACTCGGGTCTTGGGCCGGGACACGAGCCATTGATACGCATCTTCGGACAGCATTTCACGGGTCGCACGCAAGGCGTCTGCCGCAGGCTGATTGAATCTCCGGAGGTAATAAATATTGATGAGTCCTTGTTCGTGGTTGCCCATGAGACACTGCACATCGCGTTCACGAAGCAGGTCCACACACTCCTGTGGCTGTGGCCCGTACCCGATCTGATCGCCAAGGGAATACACCCCGTCCACCGTGAACCGGTCCAGGTCGGCAAAAACCGCCTGCAACGCCTCGAAATTGGCATGGATATCCGACATGATGGCAATGCGACTCATGACGCAATCCTATACACTTCACCCACAGACGGCAAGAAACCGGAACACGCGACCAGACCGGATTTCGGCCAACAATCACGGTCATTCACTGAGCACAGGCACAATCCGTTCAAGTGCCCACTCCACCTCTTCCCGGGTGATGACCAGTGGCGGCGCAAATCGGATAATGGTTTCATGGGTCTCCTTGCACAAAAGCCCCGCGTCCTTGAGTCGCTTGCAATACTGCCGTGCGCCCCCAGCGTCCGTGTGAAACTCCACGGCCAGCAACAATCCGCGACCGCGAACATCCTTGATCTTCGGATTGTCGATAGACCGAAGTCCCTTGATGAAAAGCGCACCCATTTCCCGAGCGTTTGCGAGAAGGTTGTCTTCCACAAGCACCTTGAGTGCGGCCCGAGCCACGGCACAGGCCAGCGGATTGCCACCAAAAGTGGACCCATGTTCGCCAGGTTTGAACACCCCGAGCACTTCGGCATTGGAAAGCACGGCTGACACGGGATAGAACCCACCGGACAACGCCTTGCCGATCAGAGTCAGGTCCGCTTCGATACCTTCATGTTCTTCGGCCAACATGGTCCCGGTCCGCCCCAGCCCGGTCTGAATTTCATCGAGAATCAACACCAGCCCGTGCTCGTCGCACATTCGACGAATATCCCTGAGATATCCTTCAGGCGGGATGATGACCCCGGCTTCACCCTGGATTGGTTCCACGAGAAAGGCCACGGTTCGCTCGGTAATCGCGGCTTCAAAGGCTGTCGCGTCACCAAAATCCACCACCTTGAATCCCGGGGTGAACGGGCCGAATCCGGTGGTCGAAACCGGGTCCGTGGAAAACGAGATAATGGAAATGGTCCGGCCATGAAAATTGTTCCGGCACACGATGATTTCCGCTTCGTCCTCGGGAACCCCCTTGACCATGTATCCCCATTTCCGAACCGCCTTGAGCGCGGTTTCCACGGCTTCGGCCCCGGAATTCATGGGCAAGACCGTGTGAGAATGGGTCAGCTCGCACAACTCCTTGTACAACAGGCCAAGCTGGTCGTTACGAAAGGCCCGAGACGTCAGGGTCAGTTTCCTGGCCTGTTCAACCATGGCCCGCAGGATACTCGGATTGCAATGCCCCTGATTCACCGCAGAATACGCGGACAGGCAATCCATGTATTTTTTGCCGTCCACATCCCAGACCCAAACACCTTTTCCCCGTTCAAGCACCACATCGAGTGGTTTGTAATTGTGCGCTCCAAATTCTTCTTCAAGTAGGACATATTGCTCAGATCGCATGGCTCCTCCCGAAATTTTCAGAGATACTTTCAGACTACCCCTCATTGACCATTGCAGCAAGCCAGGAAGAATAGCGTTGGTATTTATTCTTAAAACCGTGTACCTCAAAGCAGGGGAATAACGACATTCGACCAGAGGGAAAAACGACGGATATGTCCAAAAAGACACACAAAAGCATACAACCAGCCACGCCGGGACATTGCCGTGACAAAGGCTTGGATTTCGAAATCGACGATGGCTGCTTCAAGGCCCTGTTCGAATCAAGCAGAGATGGTCTCGTGTACACAAACGCCGAAGATGTCATACTCAAAGTCAACCCGGCCTTTTGTGACATAATCGGCTATTCGGCCAAAGCACTGATCGGCAAGACGCCACAGCACTTCACCCCGCCGGAAAAACGTGAAAGCGAACAGCAACTCGTTCGCCATATGATCCAAAAAAATCAAAAAAGAAAAGAACTTGAAACAGAATGTATCCATGCAGACGGGCACCGTGTTCAAGTCAAAGTTTCCTTCTGGGATTGCGAAAATAATGCCCATCGGCTTGGTGGCACCTGGCGCACCATCCGGGATATTTCGGCCCAGAAAAAAGCGGAACTCGAAGCGGATCAGTCCTTTGAACGATACCGCTTCATGGCGGAAAACACCGATGACGTCATCTGGATGTTAAATCCGGATCTCGTGTATTCCTATGTCAGCCCGTCCGTGGAACGCCTTCGCGGATTCGCCCCTCGAGAACTCATCGGCACCACCTGCACGGAATCCATGACTCCCGCCTCAAAAGCCACGCTCATGGATGCCTATGAAACAGCACGCCGAGAGGCCCTGTCAGGCAATGATTTCACCTTCAGCCGCCTGGAATTGGAAATTTTGTGCAAAGACGGGTCCACGGTCTGGGTAGAGTCTGTCATCAAGACACTCTGGGCCTCCTCCGGTACATGGTTGGGATCAGTGGGATCGTCACGAGATATTACTGACCGTCGGGAAATGGAGGGACGACTCAAAAAGAGTCAGGATGCCGTCCGCGCCCTATTGGATGCCATTACGGAACCCGTAGGATTGTTTGAATTGGAAGGAACAATTCTTGCCGCCAACCAGACACTGGCCGAAATTCTCGGGCGATCCAAGAAAAACGTTATCGGGTGCAATGTCTTTGATTTCATGCCGGAAATGCTGGCAAAGGAAGTTCAGGCGGGCTTTGCCAAAGCCAAAACCGCACAACGTCCCATCGCCAAAGACACGGTCTGGGGAAACCGAATGCTCGAAAGCGTGATCTATCCCGTGGTGGATGACAATGATATCACCACCATTGCCGTTTATGCCCGAGACGTGACCAACACCCGATACGCCGAAGCGGCTCGAAAAAAAATTCAGGAGCAATACCGACTGATTGTGGAAACAGCAAATGAGGGAGTCGTCGGACTGGATACGGATTGGCGGATCACGTATGTCAACGACATCATGGCCAACTTCCTTGGATACGACGCCATTGACATCATTGGCCAACGATACACCCATTTCCTGTTGTCCGAAGAACTGGAAGCCTTCGGCACCCACGCAAAAGAAGTTATGCATGGGAAACGGGATCGATATGAACGCCGATTCATTCGCAAGGATGGCTCCATTGTCTGGGGGCTGGTGTCCGCCTCTCCCTTAAGCTCGGAAAAAGCCGAACACCTCGGGGCATTTGCCATGGTGGCAGACATCACAGAAGTCAAACAGGCCCACCAAAGACTCTTGACCATTCTCGACGGTATCAGCGCCAACATCTATGTCTCGGACTTGGAAACCAATGAAATTCTCTTCATGAACGCCCACATGAAAAACCGTTTTGGTCCGTATGACAAAAATACCCCTTGTCACAAGCACATCTGCGGACGTGACACGGTGTGTGACGACTGCGCCAAGCCCAGAATTCTCAATGAAAAAGGGGAACCACAAGGTCCCGTCATTACCGAACGGTACAAAGACGCCTACAAGGAATGGTCACTCAACTACGACAGGGCTATCGAATGGATTCAGGGAAAATTGGTGCACATGCACATGGGGACGGACATCACGGAACTCAAGACCATGGCCGTCGAACTGGGACACGCCATGGTCGATGCCCGAGCAGCCAGTCTGGCAAAAAACGAATTTCTGGCAAACATGAGCCACGAGATCAGAACCCCGCTCAACGGGGTTCTCGGCATGATGCAGCTCCTCCAGCTCTCCGATCTGGAACCGACCCAAAGAGAATATCTCGATACCGCACTCACTTCCGGCCGCAATCTCTTACAGATTCTCAACGACATTCTGGATTTGTCCAAAGTCGAATCCGGCAAACTGGAATTGGAGGAAAGTGCTTTCGAATTAGGGGAAATGCTTGATTCAGTCATCGGCACCTTTCGGCTCGATGTGGAAGAACGCGGGTTGGATATGGACTGGATCATCGACCCGGATCTGCCCCGACACTTCATGGCAGACAAGGGCCGATTACGCCAAATCCTGTTCAATCTGGTGGGCAACGCCGCCAAATTTACCGATCACGGGTCCATCCGTGTCGAAGCCTACCCACTCATGAACACCCTGACCGAAGACACTCTCAGCATCTTCTTCGAAGTCACTGACACCGGCATCGGCATCCCTCCCCACAAGATAAAGGACGTCTTCGATCCGTTCACCCAGGCGGACGGGTCCACCACCCGCAAATATCAAGGCACGGGTCTCGGACTGGGAATCGTTCACCGACTGGTTTCGCTCATGAACGGCACCTTGCACGTCTCAAGCCGACTCAATGAAGGCACCACCATTCTTTTCACCATCCGGGCCTGTCCGCTGGCCAAACCGATACATTCCGCGGCAATGGCATTAAAGACGATACCGCAGCAAAGGCTGTCCGTTCTGGTCGCAGAAGATGAGCACGTCAATCGGGTGGTAGTCGAGCGGCTTCTCAAGAAATTCGGGCACACGCCTTTCTGTGTGGACAGCGGAGAAAAGGCCATCGAAGCACTTCGAAAAGAACAATTCGACCTCTTTCTCACCGACATACAAATGCCCGGACTGGACGGGGTGGAAACCACCCGGGTCATCCGCGAGGAAATGGACATATCCATCCCGATCATCGCCCTGACAGCCCATGCCATGAAAGGCGATAAACGCCGCTTCATGGAAGCCGGGATGAATGGCTACATTGCCAAGCCGTTTGACATGGAAAAATTGCGAAAGGAGATCAAGCGGGTCATGGCCGAAGCCACCATTCTCACTGATTAAAGAATCGACAGAGAAGCGGCACCGGGTTCATGCTCGAAGGCCTTGCCCACATGGGCGGCAACATCTCCGGCATGAATGAGCATGTCCATGGCCCGGGTCAATTGATCCGGTTTGACCGCCAACAACAACCCACCCGAGGTCTGGGCATCGAACATGAGATCGAAATGAATGGGGTCCAAGCCGTCAGCGACATCCACCTGTGGCAGATAATAATTACGGTTGCAAATCGACCCGGCAGGCAACATTCCCATGGAGGCCATTTCCAACGCCCCCGGCAATAAGGGAACATTCTTCATGCGTAGTTCCAGACGGACCCCGCTGGCCTTGGCCAGCTCCAACATATGTCCACCCAGTCCGAATCCGGTAATATCCGTCGCACCTCGAACGCCCAATTCACGAATGACCTCGCCACCGGCCTTGTTCAGTCGGCCACAGGTCTCATACAACACGGATTCCATCGGTTCATAGCCGGGCATTTCGCCCTTGACCGCCGTGGTCAGCACGCCGGTTCCGATAGGCTTGGTCAAAATCAGTTCATCCCCCGGTTCCACGCCGCGATTGGACGCGAACCGCTCCGGGTCAACCACACCGGAAACAGCCAGACCGAACTTGATTTCGTCATCTTCCACACTATGCCCGCCAGCGGATACGGCTCCAGCCTCATCCACCGCACTCTGTCCACCCTTGAGAATCGCGGTCAGCACCTCAAGTGGCAGTTTCTTTGGCGGAAAACAGACGATGTTCATGGCTGTCCACGGCTCGCCACCCATGGCGTACACATCGGACAGGGCATTGACCGCAGCGATACGGCCGAACTGATAGGGATCATTAACCACAGGGGTAAAGAAATCCACGGTCTGCACCAGAGCCTTGCCAGCGGGAAACGCCACAATGGCAGCGTCCTCATTATCGCCAGGGCCTCCGGCAAGCGTGCGGGTATCGGGTCGAACCTCAAGTCCGGAAAGTGCTATCTCCAGGTCCCCTGGAGCGATCTTGGCCGCTCAACCAGCGGCTTTGACCATGCTGACCAATTTGAATTTCTGCATATGATCCAATTAATTGTTGCGGACTTTCGTCAAAAAATCCGTTGTTGAATATCCTTCAAGCAGGGGCAGACTCACAACCTCGCCACCCGCTTTTGTCACCACATCGGCACCCACAATCGTGTCTACCGGCCAATCGCCACCCTTGACCAACACCTGCGGACGGCAGGCCTTTATCAATTCGAGCGGCGTGGATTCATGAAAAATCACGACAGCGTCCACACAGGACAATCCAGCCAACACAAACGCCCGGTCATCCTGCGGATTCACGGGACGATCGTCCCCTTTGCCAAGCATCTTGACAGACTCGTCCGAGTTCAGCCCCACGATAAGCGAATCGCCCAATGCACGCGCCCTCGTCAAAAGGTCCACATGACCGGAATGCAGGACATCGAAACACCCGTTGGTAAAAACCAGCTTGTGGCCGGGCATGAATGCGGCCTTCCGTTTCAGGAAGGTCCGAATGGACATCAATTTAGGATTTACAGGCAGGCCCACGAGGCGTCACTCCCTTTGTTTTCAATTTGGAGGTGTCATGAAACAGCATCAGTTCAAACCAGTCCATGGCAAAGGCCAAGGCGACTTGCTCATTGTCCAATATCGCCTTTTGCCGCTTTTCGTCTACCTCGACACGGTCGAAAAGCCGCATTTTCGTAATGAACCGCTGAAATTCATCGATCTTGTACATGGCCAGCGTAGCCATATGGCTCATTTTATCGGAAACAGGACGGCCTTCCTGCTTGATCTTGGACAAGATGTACATATAGCGGTCATTGCTCGCGGTGTATTCCTGAAATCCCTGATCATTTTTCCAGGACGCCCCGGTCCACTCATCCTTTTCCAAAAAGCCCCTGCAATGCGGTTCCTTCACAACGAAAAATTGTTCGGCAACCCCACCCTTGCCGTCCGGCTTGGTGGCACGACCCAAAGGATACATGCGACACGCGCCCGGACGATCGTTATAAATACGACAGCCCTTGTCAGTCACAAAGGCGCAGGTCCGGGCCGCATCGTCGGTCATGCGAAACTTGAATATCGGGAAATTCGTGTCAGACGCCCGATGGCCAACCGTGTAGACACGGAGAAAATCAATACTGGACATTTTCAAGGCCGCACGCATCCGCATGATGTCATACGGGGTCAAAACCATGTCCAAGTCACTACAGCAGGCGTTGAAACATTCAATGCCCGGATAACACTTGAAATGATAGGTCTTGCCCTCTTCCAATTCGGGGAGTGAAGCCAAAAATTCCTGGGTCTCGTCAGTGTGCATAATGAGTACTCCGGGGCGAATGCCCTCAGTGTTTCGGCTCACGGGAACGCCCATGAGCCGCAAATGTCCTAGCACTTGCCGACACAGAACGCAAAGCCCCGCCGTTCCTATCGATACCTGACCGATAATGCTGAATATTCAAAAGGGAAAATCTATAGAGAACCCGACGGCGTATTGGACTCATACCACGCCACCAATTGACATAAAGGCACAAAAAAAGGGAGGGACGCACACCGCGCCCCTCCCCCTATACGCGTGAAAACCCGCTTATTGCGTCAACCGTTGCGCCAATTTGACCGCGGCCACGGCATCGGTGGACCATCCAGCCGCACCAATGGCGGTACAGAATTTCTCCGTAACCACCGCCCCGCCGATAATGACTTTGGTTTCAAGACCACGTTCTTCGACCAGTTTGACGGTATCTTCCATCCGCACCATGGTGGTTGTCATGAGCGCGGACAGCCCGATCAAGGCCGCATTATTTGCTTCGGCTGCGGCCACAATGGTTTCAGCGGGAACATCCTTGCCAAGATCAATGACGTCGAATCCGTAATTCTTCAGCATCAGGCAGACGATGTTCTTACCGATATCATGGATATCCCCTTCGACGGTCGCCATGATGACCACCGGCTTGTCCCCGGCCCCACCATCCTCTTCAAGTAACGGTTGCAGTCGCTTGAAAGCTTCCTGCATGGTCTCGGCAGACTGCAACAGTTGCGGCAGAAAATATTCCTTGCTCTCGTACTTGTCGCCCACAACCAAGATACCGGGTATCAACATGTCGTTGACGACCTTCATCGCGGATATCCCGGCCTCAAGTTCGATTTCGACAAGAGCGAGAATACCGTCCTTGTTGCCTTTGACCACGGCGGCCTGGACCGGCGACATATCCCCGGTATCACTATTTTTCTTTGCCGGAGTCGAACCGGATTGTGCGGCCCCGTCCCCCCCGGTCCAATCGGAATATTTCTCGATATATTTTTCGGCCTGAGCGTCCCGGTTGAGCAAAACTTCGGTGGCGTGCAACGCTTCCTGAATCCGTGCGGAATTGGGATTGGCAATGAAGGAACACAATCCCGAGACCATGGACACACTCAGGAAGGTGGAATTCAGCAATTCCCGAGCGGGCAGGCCAAAGGAAATATTGGACAGCCCGATGGTGGTCGGCAACCCCCATTCATCTCGGCAATGCCGCATGACATCCATGGAATGTCGGGCGGCTTCCGGCTTGGATGAAACGGTCAGAGCAAGGGCATCAACCATAATCAAACGCTTTGGTATGCCAAGCTTTTCGGCCTTGGCCAAAAGATCAGCGATCACCTCCAGACGTTCCTTGGCAGTGACCGGCAACTTCTTGCCCACAATGGGCAACAAAATGAACGGTGCGCCGAACAATTTGCACAGCGGGCCGAGCGTTTCCATCTTGCCGGGTTCGCCGGAAATGGAATTGACCAACGGCGATCCCGGATAATTCCACAGCCCGGCTTCGACCGCCTTGGGATCATTCGAGTCAATGGACAACGGCGTGGTAAACCGACCGATCAACGACGTGACCAGTTCAGGTAACAACTCGACTTCATTGACCATGGGCGCGCCCACATTGACATCAAGCACAGGTGCACCCAGCTCGATCTGTTCTGTGGCAAACCGATGCGCTTCCGTGAAAAGGCCTTCCTGCAACTCGGCAATGAGCTGCTTCTTGCCTGTGGGATTGATCCGTTCGCCGATAATCACCCCGGCATGATCGAACCCGATGGGCACGGACACGGCCCGAGAGGTCAGGACCATCTGGGCGGTATCGGTTTTCTGGGGCCGTTTCCACTGCGCATCACCGATCTTGGCCCGAACGGCGCGGATATGATCAGGTGTCGTGCCGCAACACCCGCCAATAAATTTTGCGCCAAGCTCCACGAATCCGGCGGCCTGTTCGGCAAACGGTTCGGGCGGCAACCGGAACGACGTGTTGCCGTCGTCATCCAGTTCAGGCAATCCGGCATTGGCTTCGGCAAAGGTTGGCGTTTCCAGCCGGGATTGCCATGCTCGCAAGGTGTCGTGCATCTGCTCGGGACCAGCGGAACAGTTGGTCCCAATCAATTCCACGCCCATATTCTGCATGGTGTCCACAAAGGTCAGCGGCGAGGTCCCCGTGAGCGACGCCGGCCCTTCAAAGGTCATGGACAGGGCCACCGGCAGATCACAGACCAACCGCGCGGCAATGACCACAGCCCGGGCTTCGGCCAAATCGAAATGCGTTTCACCCAGAATCAGGTCCGCGCCGCCATCGACACAGCCCTTGATCTGTTCCTTGTAGATATCTACCAACTCGCGAAACGTCATGTCTCCGAGCGGCTGCACAAAATGCCCGGTCGGTCCGATGGACGCGGCCACAAACGCGGTGTCCCCGGCCACGTCACGAGCGATTTCGGTCATGGTCTTGTTCAGGGCATACGGGTCCACTTCCCCGTCCAGCTTGCACCGGGAACCGCCAAAGGTATTCGTGGTCAGGACATTGGCACCGGCATCCAGATAATCCTGATGCACGCCCCGGATGACGTCAGGCCGTTCCAGCCCCCACAGCTCGGGCGAAAGCCCGGCCGGAAGGCCCCTGCTTTGCAGTAACGTGCCATAACCGCCGTCAAAGAAATAAATTCTGTCATCATCAAGTATAGACCTGAAATCGGGCACAACATCCTCCGTATAGCCTCCCCCTGAATCGACATATCGACCGGGACAGACATTGTATTCTTATATCAAGATATCTCGATTTAGCGATGAAAACGCGAAAAATCAAGCATTTTTTCTCTGGAAGAAACCGCAGCAATCCGGGGAAAGGCAAGGATTTGCACATGTTCGGCTCTCCCGAAAAACATTGATAAGGAAGAATAAAATCTATAGTGTCCCTTTTTTGCTCTTTATATTAAGTATTGAACAGGGTCCAACAAAAGACCCGCACGAAATAGACAATGACATCACAAAAAACACCGACCGTGGTCGAACCGGAAATTGTGGACTTTGACGAAAAGGACATCAAGACACCGGAGCCGAACGCCGTCCCCATCAATGCCCCGGCCAAGGCCGAAGGGCTGGAGTCCAAACTCCCTGTCTTTGTCCCGCCGACCACGTCCAAAGAGGTCCGGGTCCGAGACCCACTTCAGCTGTACCTCAAGGAAATCGCCCGATTCCCCATGTTGGAGCCGGAAGAAGAATACGCATTGGCCAAACGAGTGCAGGAAGAAAACGACCAGGACGCGGCCTTCAAGCTAGTGTCCTCCCACCTCCGGCTGGTCGTCAAGATCGCCATGGACTTCCAACGACGGTGGATGCAAAACAGCCTGGATCTGATTCAGGAAGGCAATGTTGGTCTGCTCAAGGCCGTGACCAAGTTCGACCCGGAAAAAGGCATCAAGTTTTCCTACTATGCCGCGTTCTGGGTCAAGGCCTACATCCTGAAATACATCATGGACAACTGGCGGATGGTCAAGATCGGGACCACCCAGACCCAGCGAAAATTGTTTTACAACCTGAACAAGGAACGGCAACGGCTTCAGACCATGGGGTTCGACCCCACGACCGAAGTCCTAAGCGAACGGCTGGGCGTCTCCGAACACGAAATCGTGGAAATGGATCAACGGTTGTCCAAAAACGACATGTCGTTGAACACCCCGTTGGGAGATGATTCCGACACCACCAAGATGGACTTTCTGCCATCGTTGGGACCAGGCGTCGAAGAATCCATCGCCAACAACCAGATCGTGGATCTCCTGCTGGACAACATCAAGGCCATTCGCCCCACGCTCAATGAAAAGGAAATCACGATTCTCGATGACAGGCTCTTATCCGAAGACCCCGTAACCTTGCGGGAAATCGGTGAGCATTTCGGCGTCACCAGAGAACGCGTGCGCCAGATCGAAGCCAGATTACTGGTCAAGATCCGCGAACACATGACGGACAAGATCAAGGGATTTTCCAAGGACTGGGTGGTCGAACAGGATTAATCCTGCCAGATCGCTCCAACCGGGATACACGGATGAAATACACGCACCGGACAACTGTACTCGCAACAATGGCAGCCTTTGCGCTGGTCGCACTGGTCGGCCTCTCGGGGTGCGCTCCCCACAAGGCCCCGACTCCCGTGGACCTGCCACTGAGTCAGTCCGCACAACTGAACTACGACTATCTCGTCTATCGAGACCAGATGCAGCGGTTGCAACGGCACATTTCCGAAGGCAAACGGAGCACTCTGACGGCCGAAGAAGCGAACCAGCTCCACAGGACTGCGGTCGAGTCACTTGACCGGATTCTGGCGGTCGAGCCGTCCCCGGAACTCTATCTGGAAAAAGCCGGTCTGTTCTGGAATCACCCGGAAGGCACGAGTCGTTCCCGCGCCACACTCAAGGAAGGCCTGACCCATTTCCCCAATGATCGGATGCTGACCATCTATCTGGCCAATTCCTACATTGCCGATGGTCGACAGGAAGACGCCATCAACGTGATGCATGAATATCTGGCCGTAAAGCCCGACGACATTCAGGCCCGAGAACGATTGGGCCAGATGTACATGGACGCCGGGCAAGACGCCAAAGCGTTGGATATGCTGAAACAGATTCCCGAAAAGAATCGCACAGCAAACACCCTGTCCATCATGGGCCGAGTACAGGGCAATCTTGGTATGCGAAAAGCGGCCATCGCCTCCCTGAAAAAAGCCATCGCCATGGACCCGAAATTCACCGAGGCTCTGGTCGAGCTGGCCTATCAATATGAACTGACCAAAGACTATGTGTCCGCCGAAAAAATCTACACCTCCATTCTGGAACAAAATGGGCCTTTTCCCGAAGCCCGGCTCCGACTCGTCAATCTGAATCTCAAATTGAACAATCCGGCCAAGGCTCTTCAATTGACGCTGGAAGGACCGCCGTCCAAAAGTTTCATTCTGGACGCGGTGCTCATGTTCATCAATAACGGATTCATCGCCCAGGGGTCCACGGCACTCGATCGATTGATCTCGGGCGGCACCATCCCGGCAGAATATTATTTCTACAAAGCGGTCATTGCCGGAGAAGGGGAAAACGACCCCGACAAGGCGTTGGAATACCTCGACAAGGTCAAGGAAACAGACCGACTGTATCCCCACGCCCTGCAATTCAAGGCACAGTTATTCAGCATCCAGGGCAAGCAGGAACAAGCCCTCGAACTGGCTCTCAAGGGAAAGGCTCTCTACCCGGATGCCCCGATCTTCTATGTACTCGAATCCACGCTGCATCGGCAAAACAACGATCTCGATGGCGCGGAACAGGCCCTGACGGAAGGACTTGCCCGGCTGAAAAACGACCCGGAACTGACCTACAAGCTGGCCATGATCTATGAATCGACCGGGAAACGTGAACAGGGACTCGCCCTGATGGAAACCGTGATCCGAGCTCACCCCGACCATTCGGACGCCCTGAATTATGTCGGCTACACCCTGGCCGAAGAGAACCGCGAACTGGATCGGGCCTTGGTACTGGTCACCAAAGCGTCGTCCCTTGACCCGGAAAACGGGTACATCCTCGATTCCGTGGCCTGGGTCCATTTCAAACGTGAAGAATTCGACACGGCCTGGAAATACATCCGCTACGCCGTGGACGTCGTGGACAGCGACCCCACCATCTGGGAACATTACGGGGACATCGCGGCAGCCGCCGGGCATGTCAAAAAAGCGCGCACGGGATATTCCAACGCCCTGAAACTGGGGCACTCAAATCCCTCCGCCATCAAAAAGAAGCTGAATACTCTATGAATCACAAGGCCCTGTTGAAGCCCCTGGCGACATCAGCGGTCGCCCTGCTCCTGATGCTGGCTGTCGGTTGTACGACCAAAACACCGTCCGATATGGGCATGTCCTCTCCGGACATGGTCTGGACCGCGTTCAGGCAACAGTACTGTGTCACTCAGGACACGACGGCCATCAAGGTCACTGCGAGTCTCTATTTCACCCGCGTCGCTCCACGCAAACGGACCAACCGGACACTCATGACCCTGTGGGGCGACACCAACGGTACCATGCGGCTTGATCTGGCCGCGTCCATCGGCACATCGTTGGCCCATATTCGCGAGGACGACAGCGGCCTGCTGGTCTTCTACCCCTCGGACAAGGAGGCGTACACCCATGCCGACCCGGTCCTTGGCGTCACCCGGCTCGGAATGCCGTTTCCCTTTTCCGTGGCTGAACTGGGCAGAGTCCTGACCGGCCAGTTCTCCGATCTGGTGCCCGCACAATACAAATCGGTCGAACAACGTTCCACACCGGACGGAGGCTTCCGCTTCATGATGACCGATCCAGTGGTATCATCCATTTCACTCGACAGGGAAGGCCGTCCAGTCCGCATCACGGGACCACGAGCACACCCGTCCGATCACGCACCTCGATGGGTTCTCGAAATCGATCGATTTGACACCGTGTCCCCTGACTCGGCCCCCCTGCCAGGCAGGATCACTCTGACGTTGAACACCGGGGAGAAGGGCGTCTTGCACATAAAGTCCCGCGAGTTTATACTGACGGCATGGCCTGCGAAATCGCTCGCATTGCCGCTGCCGGAGGGCATTGTTCCCATTCGGCTGGACGCAGGAAATCATGACCAACAAACCGGGGACATCCCCGTGACACACGAGGACAGATGATGGACACAAACACCAAAGATCAAAGCGTCACGGACATTTTTTTGCTCGGGCTGAAGACCTGGGTTGCGGAAGTGAAATGGCTGGTTCGCTCCCGGCTCGGCAGCTTTGAAGTGAGAAGGCTTGAAAAAGAATTGGATCGGGAATATGGGATGCTCGGGCGGATTGCTGAACAGCCCAGAGGTAAAATGGCCGAGAAGGAACTCTGTCTCAAACAGATCGCCTTTCTCAAGGAAGAAATCGAAACGCTGAAAAGCGAACTGGCAGGCGACCGGGAAAAACGCATGAAAGACCTGCATGACACCAACCGTTAAAAGGAACCTGTTGTGAGTAAAACCATAGTCATCGGCTCGGATCATGGCGGCTTCAATTTGAAAGCCCTGATCGTCAAAACCCTCAAGGAATGGGGCTATCAGGTGGAAGATGAGGGGCCGGACTGTCTGGACTCCTGCGATTACCCGCTCTTTGCGGCCAAGGTCTGCGAAAAAATCAAGGCCGACGACACCAAACTCGGCGTTCTCATCTGCGGCACGGGTCAAGGCATGACCATGACCGCCAACCGCATGGGCGTCCGGGCCGCACTCTGCACCAACGAATTTCTCGCTCGCATGGCCCGCGAGCACAACGATGCACGGATTCTCTGTCTCGGAGAACGCGTCACCGGCCAGGGATTGGCCCTGGGCATTCTCAAGGCTTTTCTGGACACGGAATTTGGCGGTGATCGGCACCAGCGGCGCATCGATCTCATCGACACCGTCTCCCAATAACAACTTTTAGAAAGGGTATATCACGATGACACAGATGACGGACAAGACCATCGCCGTGGTCAAGGGATTGATCATGGACGGCGTTGCCAAGGCCAACTCAGGCCACCCGGGCGGCGCAATGTCCTCCTCAGACTATGCCACGATCCTGTTCTCCGAATTCCTGAACACCAACCCGGATGATACCACCTGGTTCAACCGGGACCGGTTCATTTTGGCCGCTGGGCACGAATCCATGCTGCTCTACAGCCTGCTGCACTTGAACGGCCTGCTCTCCATTGATGATCTCAAGGAATTCCGCCAGCTCGGCTCGATCACTCCCGGCCACCCGGAAGTCAACATGACCCCCGGTGTCGAGGCCACATCCGGCCCGCTGGGACAAGGATTCGCCGTTTCCGTCGGATTCGCCGCAGCCGAAGCGCACCTGCGCGCCAAACTCGGCAGCGATGTCATGGACCACTACACCTACGCCCTGTCCTGCGACGGCGACATTCAGGAGCCGGTGGCTCTCGGAGCCGCTTCCCTGGCCGGTCTGTGGGGACTGGGCAAACTCATCGTGTACTATGACTCCAACAAGATCCAGCTCGCCGGCCCCTGTAGCCAGGTGGACTGCATGGACCATCGCAAGGTCTTTGAAGGCATGTGCTGGCAGGTGCTGGAAGTGGACGGACACAATCAGGACGAAATCCGCGCCGCCATCAAGGAAGGTCAGCTCGAAACAAACAAGCCGACCATCATTATCGGACACACCACCATGGCCAAGGGCTGCGCCACCATGGAAGGGAGTCACAAGACCCACGGTTCGCCGCTGTCCGCAGAAGAAATTCTGGCCACCAAGGACAAACTCGGCCTGCCCGCCGACGACTTTTACGTCCCCGAAGACGTGGTCGCCAATTTCCAGTCCCGGTTTGACGATCTGCGCGCAACCGCTGCCGACTGGCAGAACACGGTCGATGCGAAACTGGCTGACGCTGATTTCGCCGCCCTGTGGAAAGAGGTCACCATGCCGCGTTCCGAACGCGTCATCGACTGGCCGGAATTCACTCCCGGCGAAACCATGGCCACTCGCAAGGCCTGGGGTTCCTGCCTGAATGCGGTCATGGACTCCCTGCCGACCCTGGTCGGTGGGTCCGCCGACCTTGATCCGTCCAACCAGACACAGCATTTCCGCGACACCTATGGTGATTTCGCGGTGGATGGCTACGAAGCACGCAACCTCGCCTTTGGTGTCCGGGAATTTCCCATGGCCGCCATCATGAACGGTTTGCAACTGCACGGCGGCCTGATGCCCTTCGGTGCCACATTCCTGACTTTTGCCGACTATTGCCGCAATGCCATCCGCATGTCCGCTCTTCAGGAACTGCCGGTGCTGTATGTGTTCACCCACGATTCCTTCTGGGTGGGCGAAGACGGTCCGACCCATCAGCCCATCGAGCACGTCAGCTCCCTGCGCCTGATCCCGGACCTGATTGACCTGCGGCCCGCCGATGCCATGGAAACAGCCGTCTGTCTCGACATCGCGCTCAAGCAGGAAAAGCACCCATCCACGATCTTCCTGACCCGTCAGGGACTTCCGGTGCTCGACCCCGCCGAGTATCCAGCGGTCGTCGATGGTCCCCGCAAGGGTGGCTATGTGCTCAAGGATTGCGAAGGCACTCCCGACCTCATCCTGATCGGATCGGGTTCGGAAGTCGCTCTGTGTCTGGAAACAGCCAAGTTGCTCAAGCGCAACGTCCGCGTGGTATCCATGCCTTCGACCAAACTATTTGACGATCAGCCCGAATCGTATAAAAATGCAGTGCTGCCCGCAGATGTCACGGCCCGAGCCGCGGCAGAAGCCGGTCGCACCCCCTTGTGGCACAAATACGTCGGTTTAAACGGCGTCGTCCTCGGCCTGGACCATTTCGGTGCCAGTGCCCCCGGCAAAGTCCTGTCTGACAAATACGGGTTCACCCCGGAAAACTTTGCCCGAATGATTCGAGAGAAATACTAGGAGTATCAGATGGAAGCCCCACAAAAAAACCTCGCATTGGACCTGGTCCGTGTCACCGAGGCCGCAGCACTGTCCTGTGCCCGCTGGCTTGGTAAAGGTGACAAGATCGCTGCTGACCAAGCGGCTGTCGATGCCATGCGCCTTTGTTTCAATACATTGGAAATCGAAGGCCGTGTGATGATCGGCGAAGGCGAAAAAGACGATGCGCCCATGCTCTATGCCGGTGAAAAACTCGGCCTGGGCCATGGTCCCAAAGTCGATATCGCCGTTGACCCGTTGGAAGGCACCAACCTGCTCGCCAATGGCCGTCCCAACGCCATTGCCGTTGTCGGTGTCGCCCCAGCCGGAGCCATGTTCGATCCAGGCCCGAGTTACTACATGCAGAAACTCGTTGTGCCCTCACAGGCAAAAGATGTCGTGGATATCGAAGCCCCGACCGGCCACAACCTGAAGCTCATCGCTCGCGCGTTGGACAAGGATGTGGACGATCTGGTGGTCTTCGTGCTGGACAAACCCCGTCACAAAAAACTGATTTCCGACATCCGCGAAGCTGGTGCACGCATTCAGTTGCACACTGACGGCGATATCACGGGTTCGCTCATGGCCATTGACCCGCGCTGCGAAGTCGATGTCATGATGGGAACCGGCGGCACCCCCGAAGGCGTGCTTTCGGCCATTGCCATCCGTATCATGGGTGGAGAGATGTTCGCCAAGCTCGACCCGCAGAAACAAACGGAAAAGAACGCCCTGGCCGAATTCGGCATGGATGTTCGCCGCGTGCTCACTGTGTCCGATCTGGTCAAATCCGAAGACCTGTTCTTCGCAGCCACCGGTATTTCCGGCGGCACCTTCCTCAAAGGCGTGACCTATCACGGTCACGGTGCCGAGACCTCTTCACTGGTCATGCGCGGCAAGACCGGCACGATCCGCTACGTTGAAGCGATTCACAATTGGGAAACGCTCATGCAAATCAGTTCCGTGGAATACGACTAGTCCACACGAAACACTGCCTTTCAAGCCCGGAACGCACACTGCGTTCCGGGCTTTTTCATGCCATGATTTTGAGTGATCGGGAATTGTATGCTATTCGTATAGGCAGGAGGGAAAGTGCCATGTCGCACAACAAACGCCGCAGCACCCGAGTTTCAGCCGATTTCGAAGCCTATGTCTCCATCGATGACGTGGTCATCCCGGTCGCCACACGAAATATCAGCCTCAAGGGCGCACTGCTCACAGGATGCGAAGACTGCAATCCCGGAACCCGGTGCGAACTTCATCTTCCCCTATCCCCCGGTGTTCGCATCGTGATCGATGGTGAAATAGTCCGACAAGGCACCACCGAATCCGCCATGCGTTTCACGGAAATGGATGACCTGAGTTTCACCTTTCTCCATCGATTGGTCACGCTCAATGCGGAACAACCAGACGAGATCGACGACGAACTCCTGCAAATTTTTGAAGAGAAATAATTCGAAGGTCAGTCCTTCTGAGCCGGAGCCGGACGAGTCTGTCCGCTTTTACCCAAAATCAACGTGCCAAAGACAATGAGGGAACCGCCGAGCACGGTCCACACATCTGGAATTTCACCCAGAAACATGAATCCCCAGACAACCGCAAACACGATCTCCAGACACGAAATGCCACAAATCTTGGCGGCGGATTCAATGGCGTACCCCCGGGTCATGTAATATTGCCCGGCGTTCATGAACACGGCCACCCCCAGAATCATGCACCACTCCGTCAAGGATGGCATAACCCAATCGCTCGAAAAAAGCGGGGCGAGCATGGCAATAAAAAGTGGGGGATAAAACATGACAACCGCAGGGTGTTCGGTTTTTGCCAGACTCCGCACCGTCAGGATAGCCAACGATGTCAGCAACACGGCGAGCAACGCCACACCGAGCAGAAAGGGGTCCATGGCCGAACCGGTTCCAAACAGGAATCCCGGACGACACACCACCGCCACTCCAGCCAGCGAAATCAGGACGGCGACCATCCCGCCCTTGGAGACACGCTCTCGCAAAACCAACCAGCCCAGCAGGGCCACCACGATCGGATGGGAAAATAACAGCACCAATGCATCGGCCAACGGCAAATGCACGATGGTATAAAACTCGGCGAGCATGGATGCGAAACCGAGGAATCCTCGCATGAGCAACACGAACTTTCGCGTGCCGAACACGCCGATCCCGGCCTTGCGCAGGATGTACCAGCACAGCACCACACCAATGATACCCCGCACGAAAAGGATCTCTGAGGTTGGCACCCGTATTCCCGCCAATTTGACGGACAACGAACCCAGAGAAAAAAGGAAGGTACCAATGAGCATGTACCGCATACCCGGAGTCAAGAAGTTCATGGGGCGGAGAGTAGGCATTTCGGCAATCATGTCAAGAAGATTAGACATATAGAGACACCGTTGCCCCAAAAAAAACCCACCCCTTTTCCGGGCGGGACAAATTGAAAAATAAAGAAAATCAGCTGGACAGGCTGGCTAGACCATCTGGCTGGTAAACTGCGGTTCAGCAAATGACGGCTGGGCCTGATACGCGGCCACGGCGGACTCGCGATTGGCTGCGGTGGGATTGAATTTCGATTCGAGCGTGCTGGATAAATCCTGAAGTTCAGCAATCTGATCCAACTCGCCCTTGAGTTCATCAAGCACGGCGGTGAGCGACGCATCGGCCTCACTGGTCGCCGAAATCGGCGGTAATCCCTGCACCACAAGCCGTTGTGTCTGATCCTGTGTGGTACTCGGTCCATCCTGCGGCGGAGCGTCTGCCACGAAAAAGACTTCATTCTTGCCGTTGTCGAAAAATGTATTGGCCGCGTCATTGATTCCGCTGTTGAACCGCGAAATGGCCGCGTCACCGGCAGCATACCCAAAATTTCGGTCAATAAACTGCAAGGTATTCAGCAACCCCGTGCCCACGGTCTCTTCAGACACCTCTGAAGACGTGGCTTGAAGCACCATGCCTGATGCAGCAGCAGCGGTTTCATCACCAAACCGTTCGCGAATCCAGTCCATGGCGGAAGCAAGTGAATCCCGGAATTCCGACGAATCCTTGGGCTGCCCGTCTTCACCGTCAACTTCGCCCATGCGACGAATGACCTCGTTGGCAAAGACTGATCCAAGCGAATCCGAACCGCCGGAGATGCCGCCAGTCTGCCCCTGCGCCATGGCAGAAGGCTTCCGGACCAATTGCACGCCCACGGTTGCAGTATTGATATGCGCCATCTGGCCGAGCCGCATCGAAGGCTGCGTCTCAAGCAAAGCAGCGGCAGCACCAAGGTTTTCCCCTTGGTTTTGTCTGGCCTGCAATTTTTGCATGAAGGCATGGTTGAGATGCGCGGCTTGAATCTGCATACATTTCTTATCGGACACTGAATCCATATCTTTATGGACAAAATGTATTTTTTTTCAGTCCGCGTTGTCCTCACCCACAAAAAAACCGCCTTGAAGCTGTATGCTTCAAGGCGGTCCGTTTTTTTCAAAATGATGAACCGGTCACCGTGCTTGGCACCCGGTCCCTGAACACAGGCTACTCGTCAAAAAAGCTCCCACCGAGAACGGGACCGTAGTAGATACCGTCGTCGCCAAGTTCCTCTTCAATCCGCAGCAACTGGTTGTATTTCTCCAACCGGTCGGAACGGCACAAGGAGCCTGTCTTGATCTGTCCGGCGTTCACGCCAACAGCCAGATCGGCGATAAAATGGTCGCCGGTCTCACCGGAACGATGGGACACGACATTGGCATAGCTGGCGCATTTGGCAAGCTCAATGGTGTCCAGCGTCTCGGTCACTGTCCCGATCTGGTTCAATTTGATGAGAATGGAGTTGCACACGCCCCGATCAATACCCTCGGCCAGGATGTCGGCGTTGGTGACAAACAAATCGTCACCCACAAGCTGCACACGCTCACCCATCTTTTCCGTCTGGAGTTCAAATCCATCCCAATCTGATTCCGCAAACCCATCTTCGATGGAAATAAGCGGGAACTTGGAGGTCAGGTCATCATAAAAGTCGACCAGTTCAGCGGACGAGAAGGTCTTGCCTTCTCCGGCCAAGACATATTTGCCGTCCTTGTAAAATTCGGACGCTGCGGCATCAATGGCAAAACCGATCTGCCGACCAGGTTCATACCCTGCGGCTTCACAGGCGCGGGTAATGTACTGGAAGGCTTCGGCGTGGGATTTCAGGTTCGGAGCGAATCCACCTTCATCGCCCACGGAGGTCACATGACCGTCCTTGGCCAAAATGCTCTTCAGGGAATGGAAAACCTCGGCCCCCATGCGCAGGGATTCCGCAAAGGTCTCCGCACCCACGGGCATGATCATGAATTCCTGGATATCCAGGTTGTTCGGAGCATGTTCGCCACCGTTGATGATGTTCATCATCGGGACAGGCAACAACTTGGCGTTCATGCCGCCAATGTGCTGATACAAGGGCAATCCCAGAAAACGGGCACCGGCACGAGCGACGGCCATGGAGACGCCGAGCATGGCGTTGGCACCCAGGCGGTCCTTGTTGTCCGTGCCATCGAGGTCGATCAGCGCATAGTCAAGCGTCACCT
This sequence comes from Pseudodesulfovibrio sp. JC047, assembly GCF_010468615.1. Lineage (NCBI taxonomy): Bacteria > Pseudomonadati > Thermodesulfobacteriota > Desulfovibrionia > Desulfovibrionales > Desulfovibrionaceae > Pseudodesulfovibrio > Pseudodesulfovibrio sp. JC047. Next base: position 42,852 of record NZ_WUEH01000023.1, read on the forward strand.
GACGGACCGCGTCCATGCCGATGATCGCCCCGGCGATTTCGCCACGCACGTTTTCAACGGCCTGCTGCACGCCTTTGCCGTTGTATCGATCTTCCTTGTCACGCAACTCAAGCGCTTCACGGGTTCCGGTCGATGCGCCCGAAGGCACGGCTGCCCGGCCAATGACGCCGGATTCCAACAAAACTTCGCATTCGATGGTAGGGTTACCGCGAGAATCAAGAATTTCACGCGCCCAAACGCCGACGATGGTACTCATGGGAGTCTCCTTCTATGATTGATGAAAAAAATAAACGTCTTGATGTGCGGGATTCTAGATGAATTCCCCGCAATGCTCAATTCTATATATGCACCGTTCAGGGATCGCAGTTATTATCTTGCACCACCATCCCTGAAACCGCTCTGACACAGACTTATCGATTATAATACGCCATCCACAATCCCTCCAGCACCAGTTCCGGGCGGAGTTCGTCAATGGTTTCGGAAACCTGGGCAATGGTCCGGGCCAATCCGCCAGTGGCAACCACAAACGGATCATCCAGCTGAACCGACAATTTCTGGACCAGTCCGTCCACCATGGACGCAAATCCGAAAACAAGCCCCTGATTCAAACACTCTTCCGTGCTGGTCCCCCATTTCAGGGCTTCATCAGTCACGGTCAAATCCACCTTGGGCAGTTTTGCCGTGCCGCCAGCCAAGGCTCCGGCAGAGGACAGAATCCCGGGACAAATCAACCCGCCCTTGAATGCGGTTTCCTGCACACACGCCAACGTGGTGGCAGTCCCGAAGTCAATGACAATGAGATTTCCGGTGTCATAGGTCATACGCGCCGAATAACAGCCGACCAGGATATCCGCTCCAACCTGCTCGGGCCGGGCGTATTCATTATCCATGTCGATCGGCAAATCCCTGGCGGCAAACAGGGCCTCACATCCAAGAAATCGCCGGGCCATCCGGGAAATCAACGGATCAAGGGGCGGGACCACGCTGGAAATGATACACGCCTCAATATCGGCTGAATCCACGCCTTCCCGCGACAGAATGGATTCCACTTTGAGTCCCCAATCATCGTCAGTATTGGCCGGACGGGTCGGCAGCGTATAGCTTTCGCCCAGTCCCTGGTCATCGGCCAGACACAATTTGGTGTTGGTATTTCCGGCATCAAAAAGCACTATCTTGCCCATACGATTCTCCTTGCAGAGAACTTTCGCTTCTTTTCACACAAAAAACAAGGTGCTTCTCACACCACAATACTCGCGGAAATCCAGAGCAGACAGGGACAACCTCCGACAGATCGGACTGACTGGAAAGCAAGTACCTATCCGTTTTTCGAGCTGTCCGGGCAGACATACTGTCGCCGATAGCGCAGGTAGAAAAAAACCGACATGCCCACAGCCGCGACTTCCGACATGGGCACAGACAGCCAGATTCCCTGCAATCCCAAAAACGGCGGCAAAAGCATGACGAATCCCAAAGTGAAAACAAACGACTTCAAAAACGAAATCAGCGCGGAAATCTTGCCATTATTCACCGCTGTGAAAAAACCGGAAGCAAGAATACTCACGCCTTCCAGCAGAAAGCTGAAGGCAAAGATGTTCATCCCCCCTTCGCCAATGGTGATCACGTCCTGTTCGCCCTTGGCAAAAATCGCGATGATATCCCCACCGTACACGATAGCCACACCAAAGGTCACGATGGAGGCAAACGCCATGGTCATCCCGGATGTTCGCACCAACTGCCGGATTTTCTGAAAATTCCGTTTCCCGTAATTGAAGCTGATGGCCGGAGCCACGCCAACGCTCAGTCCGATATGCACCGAAGACAACAAGTAATAGATAAACATCATGATCGAAAGCGCGGCCACCCCAAATTCCCCGGCATAGCGCAGGACCATGTAATTGAAGACCAGGGTTTTCACTCCGGCCGACATCTCCGACACCATCTCCGAAGACCCGTTGACCATGGCCCCCAGCAAAAAACGAACATCCAGACGGGGTTTGACGAATCGAAGTCGTTTGGACTTGAACAGAAAATACACCACGCCCATGCCAATGGCCACGAGCACGCCAGCGGTAGAAGCAATCCCCGCACCTTCAATCCCCATGCCCATCCGGACGATGAAGACATAATCGAGCACGATATTGGTCAGACCCGCGCCGCAGGAGGTCAGGAATGCCCCGCCGGGACGCCCATCGAGCCGCATAAAATATTCCACAGCCACTTGCAGGACCAACCCGCCCAAGCCCACGATAAACGTATTCAGATACCCCACACAATACGGCAGCAAGGCATCTGTCGCACCGAGCAGGCGTGCAAGAGTATCCGTCCCCCACCACACGGTCAGTCCAATGATCATAACCATGAGCAGGCACAGCACTCCGCTCATCAGGGAAAAATGAGCCAGCGCCTTTCGGGGCTGTCCCTTGCCCAGTTCGATACCGATGATCGCACTCGATCCAGCTGCCAGCATCACCCCCATGCCAAAGGTGAAACAGAAAAATGGCAAAATGATATTGACCGCAGCCATGGCCAGCGGCCCGGCATATCGCGCAATGAAAAAGGCGTCCACAATCTGATACAGCGAAATCAGAAACATGCTGAAGACAGACGGCATGACAAATCGGAGGTAGTCGAAAAACGACCACTTTCTACTATAAAAATGTTCCATACTCTTTTCCTGAACCCAAAATTCCCAAAAAGCAGCCACTGTTTGCCACAGACGAATTCCCTCAGTTCAACGCTGTGTTCTAAGATGACATGCTGTCAAAATTAACCGCTTAATTTCAGTAATTTACCATAGCGGATTCCCAAAGTATACCGCGTTCGGCCCCCATGTACCTTGAACCCGATAGAAATATGCGAGTTGCATAGTTGCGTCTTTTTCTTTAGGTACCGGCCAAGGCCTGTGACAAGTCGCCAGGGGTGGTTGGCTCTGTTGCACAGCAAATTTACGTGATCCTGAAAGCCGTGGAGGCACAACATGATTCTTCTGGACGGAAAGGGAACAGCGGCGAAAATTCGAGCCGAAATACAAGAGGAAACTGTCGGATTGGCAGCCAAATATGGTCGCAAACCCGGTCTGGCAGTAGTGTTGGTAGGTGAAGACCCGGCCAGCCAGGTCTATGTGCGGAACAAGGAACGAGCCTGCACCGATTGTGGCATCGAATCCATGCCGCACCGCCTTGAAACAACCACACAACTCGAACTCGAAGGACTGATCCAGAAACTGAACCGCGACGTCAACGTCGACGGCATTCTCGTTCAGCTCCCCCTGCCCGAGGGATTGGATTCCCAAAAAATCCTGGATCTCATTGATCCGAACAAGGACGTGGATGGATTCCATCCCGTGAACGTGGGCAAGATGTCCCTCGGCCTGCCGGGCTTCAAGCCCTGCACTCCCGCCGGTGTCATCAACCTGCTGAAACGCTACGATCTGGACCCGGCCTGCAAAAAAGCCGTGGTTATCGGACGCTCCAACATCGTGGGCAAACCCCTTGCCATGATGCTGTCCCAAAGCGGTCCCTGCGCCAACGCCACCGTGACCCTCTGCCATTCCCGGACACAAAATCTCAAAGAAGAATGCCTGGAAGCGGACTTCATCTTCGCAGCCATCGGACGGCCCAATTTCGTGACCGCCGATATGGTCAAGGAAGGCGCTGTCGTGGTGGATGTCGGCATCAACCGAACTGACGAAGGACTCGCCGGAGATTGCGATTTCGAAGGACTCAAAGACAAGGTTCACGCCATGACACCGGTCCCCGGCGGCGTGGGACCAATGACCATCGCACAACTGATGGTCAACACACTCGAAGCCTTCAAAATGCACGTCGGCGCATAATCGCTTTCAGCGGGAGCCTACCGGCAGTCGCTTTCAGCGGGACCAGAGAACCCTTTGAAAAGGGTTCTCTGGACTCTCCGAAACTTTTTGTCGCTCGCTTCGCTCGAGGCTGTCGGCAGCATTTTTTCGTGCGGCTCTTGAAAGAGCGTTGTAAACAATGGTATTTTTTACAAACTCTATTGAAAAGGCTTAAAACATGTCTTTTCTTTACCCATCCCCTCTTTCATCTCTCTTGTTTCTTCAATCCCACTCAACGAATGTCGTGAGAACCCGCCGAAGGCGCGATAAAAAGTTCTGGAAGGGAGTCCAGAGGGGAACCTCTTCCAAGAGGTTCCCCTCTGGCCGCCGGAGGCATACAAAGGCGTCCCCTTGGACTATTAGATAATTTCGGCGCCGCTGAGTATGGCGACGAATCGTTTGAAGATTTGCATATCGACACTTGCCCTCATTTCATTTCGAATGAGAGAGAGTGCTTCGTAGGGTTGCATGGCTTCGGCGTAGGGTCTGTTTGTCGTGAGGGCGTCGTAAATATCGGTAAGCGTGATAATGCGGACGGGCATGGGAACGTTGTCGCCTCTGATTCCGGCGGGGTATCCTTTGCCATCGAGAGTTTCGTGATGAAAAAGAATGCAGTTGATGGTATTTTGCGTCATGGGCAGATGTGCGCACATGGAAACACCATGAACGGGATGTTCCTTGATGATTTCGCGTTCTGCCTGAGTCAGAGGACCGCGTTTGTTGAGAATTCGTTTGGGAATTTTGGCTTTGCCAACATCGTGTAGAAGTGCTCCCAATCCGAATTCGAAAACTTCGTGGTCGCTCATTTCGTAGGTTTGAAAAAGGGCGACCGAATAGATGAACACCTGCATACAATGGGTGTATGTCTTGTAGTCGTGTGAGATGAACGGGGCGACAGATGAAAGTGAGTTGTCGGCAGCGAGGAACTTGATGGAATTTTTGACCACGGCGGAAATGCGGTCGAAGTGCCTGGCGCGAAGTGCACTTGGCAGCTTGCGTTCAAAAACGTTCTGCATGACCACGTTGGCGGCTTCGTAAAGAATTTTGGTACGGACAGAAATAGAGAGCGTCTCGTCCTGAATGATTGTACCCAGGTTTTGCTCAATATACTTTTCATACAGCGGTTTGTCAGTCCCCTGAATGTAGATTTCCTTGATACCGTTCTTGTGAAGAACCTGACTATGGCGAATGGTGAATTTCTGGCCGGAGGCGGTGTAAAGGACAAAGTCTCCACCCCGCCAAAGGTAGATAGAAAATTCCCCCAACGCTTCCGGAAACATCATGACCGGAGGTACGGGAAAGTAGGATACCGGCCGAGCGGCTCTTAATTTTGTACCCATGTTCGAATTTCATATAATAAGCAGCTTTGAAATGCTAGTGAAAATCGAGAAAATGTCTAAACAATTAACATATAGAACAATGCGTTGAAGCATGGTCAAGGTGCCAATTTTCAATCCTGAAAAAGACGCTTGAGGACCGATTCTATTTCGATGAAGTCGATGGGTTTGGCGATGTAATCTGTCATGCCGCTGTTGAGAAACATTTCGCGGTCTCCAAGCATGGCGTGGGCGGTCATGGCAATGATGGGGATATAGGGGTTCAGGGCGGAATCGGGGGAGGCATTTCGGATAATTTCCGTGGCCTGCACACCATCCATATCGGGCATTTGGATGTCCATGAACACGGCGTCAAATGAACGCTCTCTGAGTTTGTCCAGGGCCTCTTGTCCATTGGAGGCCGTCTCTGACATGTGGCCAAGCTTGCCGAGCATCTGCGTTGCCATGTGCCGATTGATCCGGTTGTCTTCCACCACAAGAAAGGAAAGCCCTTCCTTGAGGGATTTGGTTGCCTGGCGGTGTGGGGTTTTGGAAGTGAGGGCAAATGGTTCGAAAAGCATGTCGAGGGTCAGGTGAATGGTTGTTCCCTTGGTGTGCGTACTGTCGATGGCCAATTGGCCGTGGAGGAGATGGACAAGCCGTTTGACGATGCCGAGACCGAGACCTGTTCCTTGATGTTGACGGATATATGAGCCATCGACCTGGGTGAACGGTTCAAATATGCTGTCGAGCATGTTGTTCGGAATGCCGATGCCGGTATCCTTGACGGAGAAGAGCAGACGAACCGTGCCGGCTTGCGTGTCTTTTTCAAGACAGCGAACGGTGATAGCGACTTTTCCCTTAGGGGTAAATTTAATCCCGTTTCCGATGAGATTGAAAAGAATCTGTTTGAGTCTGGTTTTCCCTCCGATGACCAAAGGCGGGACATTTTTGTTGATGTGAACTGTCAGGTCCAGTCCCTTGTCAGAGGCCTGCGGTTTGAATGGCGACACAACATCCTGAATCAGTCCCTTGAGAGAAAAGGGTTCAGTGAGTATTTCCAGTTTTCCGGCTTCGATTTTTGAAAAATCCAAAATATCGTTGATGATGGAAAGCAGACTTTTCCCTGAAGCAATTGCCGTTTCGATGTAATCGGTCTGCTCGTCGGTAAGGCTGGTCCGCTGGGCCAGTTGCAACATGCCGAGTACCCCATTCAGAGGCGTTCTGATTTCATGACTCATATTGGCCAGAAATTCACTTTTGGACTGGTTTGCCGCTTCTGCCTGTTCTTTGGTCAGCCGAAGATCCTGTTCAAATCCCTTGCGTTCAATGGCTAGGGCGATCTGTTCGGAAACCGAGGTCAGCATGTCCACATCGCGGCGAGAGAACTGGTACGGATTCGTGTATGATTGGACAGCCATCACACCGACAACCTCCCCTTTGATTTTAAGGGGAGCACCGAGCCATGCCTGAGCCTGGCTGCCAATCATGGCCTCTTCGTTGATGCCTTTTTCGCGAAAATAGTCTGAACGGGCCACATGAAACGCGTCACAGGTCGTTCTGTTGTGTTCGGACGGGCCTTTGGTGCTGATGAGCATGGGCTTGCCGCTTTTGATGATTTCGACACTCAGGCTGGTTTTGTGGTGCGTGTGGATGTTGAATACTTTACCCATGAAATCGTCTTTTTCATCGGCATAGTACGTGAATTTCAGGTGCTTGCGTTGCGCATCCAGCAAGCCGATGAAAAAATTTCTGGCCGCGATGTGCCCGCTGAGAATGGCGTGGATGCGGTGATACAGTTCGTCGAGATCAGAGGTGGTGCTCACCGTGTTGGAAATGCGATAGAGAAGGTGTGTCACGGCTTCGGTATAGCGTCGTTTGGTGATGTCCACCACGGTCCAACTGATTCCCTGGTCGAGGTTGTCCCTGTCTACTGCCTTGAAGAATATTGTGGCCCGCAACATGATGTCGTCCGGGCGAACGAATTGATGTTCGGCCAGGTACTCCCCCTCTTCGATCAAGGCTATTTGCACGCGTCGTCGGAAACTTTCGTAATGTCGCCTGGATCGAAAGAGGTGTGAGCCGTCCGTGTGCAACAGGTCGTTTCGTTGAACGCCAAAGATATCTTCCGCCCGTTCATTGATTCGTTGGATGGTTCCGTGGCGAAACATGCCCATGCCGACCAAGGAGTTTTGCTGGATGACCTGCATTTCTCCCAAGGCAAGTTTGAGTCTGTTTTCCGATTGTTTCAAATCGGTGATATCAATCATGGAGGCAATGGATTGGGAACCTTCACCCAACATGTCGATCTGAATATGGATGTAGCGAATGGCTCCTGCCGTGTTGACGAATCGGAATTCATAAGACGTGGGAGTCGTATGGGTGGCGACTCGGCGTGTGGCATGGTGTGTCAGAACCAATACCTGATCTTCCGGGGCCACAAAATCGATGAGCGACATTTTTCCTTCAATTTCATCAAGTTTCCTGCCAGAAAGTGTAGCAAACTGCTTGTTTGCCTTGGAGATAATCGTATTTTCCTCCACGATGACTGTGGCGGTTCCGGTGGCCTCGAAGACCTGTCGATATCGTTGGTCGCTTTTTTCCTTGGCTTTTTTTGTCTGTAACTGGCGAGTAATGTCTGTGGTCACTCCGACCAACCCAGCGGGGGTATCATTCTGATCATGAAACAGGGCCTTGCGCATCAGAATATGCCGCTTTTCTCCTTTGATGAGCAGGGTTTTTTCGTATTCCTGAAACGGCCCATGGGTAAAAACCTTTTGATCTCTTTCTGTAAAAAATGCGGCTTCGTTTTCAGGCTGAATGTCTTCGATCCGTTTGCCGATAAGGGTCTCTCTTGGCAGTCCTATATAGTCGATGAACGCCTGATTACAGCCGATATACCGACCTTGAAGATCTTTGTAGAAAATCTGATTCGGCACAGCGTCAATAATGGCTTGCAAGGATGGTTGCCCAGGAGAAAAGGCCGTGTCCACTTCTGATGGTGTCGAAGAGACCGGGACAGTGAAAAATAGCGAAAGGATTCGGTCGAGTTCGTCCGGCATGGTGTGGTCCTTGACCACATAGTCGTATGCCCCGTGCCGAATGGCGGCGACGATGTCCCGAGGCGTGCTGCTTTGGGACAACACGATAACCGGCGGCAATGGTGCGGAGCAGGCCAGAAAATCAAGGGCTTCCAGCGCGGACATGCCCGGCAGATCCGCGTCGAGAAGCACAATATCCGGGTGGGTATCGGCAAGAATTTTTTGCGCGAAACAGATGTTTGACGTTGTCGCGAGCGTGTAGCCAGATGCGTCGAGACGATTGACCAGTGACGCCCTATCGGCAGGGAAGGCGTCGATGATGAGTATGCTGGGCAAGTTCACACGGCGGTCCTTTGGCTGAGTATGGAAAGGCCAAAAGAGGTACCACGCCTCTCGTCGCTCTGTCCATGGTCCCTTGTGCCGAAGCCGGGAACACGCTACCATATGAAAATCCAAAAGTTTCAGGAGAAAATTGATGCACCGTATTTTCATGATGATCGTTTGTCTTGTAACCCTGCTGGTTGTTCCGGTCAGGGCTTCGGAGAGTGTATTGTTTGTGGCTGACCGGGATTTTGCCCCCTATTCGATGATGGTCGAAGGCCATCCCGCCGGTATTGATGTGGATGTGTTGACAGAAATCGCCCGTCGGGCGGACGTCCCGATCAAGATAGAATGCAAACCGTGGGAAACGGTCGTGTCCATGATCAAAAGCGGCGAGTGTGTTGGTGCGACCTCCTTGTTCAAAAATCCTGAACGCGAGCAGTTTGCCATTTTCATGGATGCGGCACCTGTTCATGTGAGTGATTATGTCATCTTCACCAAGGTGGGGACCAAATTCTCCTTTCGGACCTATGACGACCTGCGCGGCAAGATTCTCGGCAAGGTCGCCGGAGTTTCCTTGGGAGAGGAATTTGCTGCGGCTCGGGCTGATGGTCGTGTTGAAGTCAGGGAATATCCCGATATCGTCGCGTCCGTGCGAGGGCTTCTCGAAGGAGAAATCGATGGGTTCATCGGGAATATGGATGTCACCTACGCACTGTTGAAACCCATGGGGATGACCAGTTCCATCGTGTATCTGCCCAAAAAGATTATCGAGGACAAACCGTCGTATCTGGTCCTTTCCCGGGCTTCGGAGCTTGAAGACAAGGACGCTCTTATCAATACCTTTGAACACGTTTTGGCGCAGATGCGGGAAGATGGAACCTATAACGCGATTGCCAAACGGTATCTTTTCCGATTTTAAATGTATCGGTCTAACAACGAACTACAAATGGGTGTCCATGATCTGAACGAGCAAGGTCATCTCTTTCTGGAAGGCGATCAGTTGCTCCGGCGTGTTCGTTTTTTCCCGACAGGCCGTCTCAAGGCTGGCCGCAGCCTGTGCCGCTGCGTCCGCACCGATGGACATGCATATTGACTTGATGGTGTGCGCCAGGGCGTGGGCATTGCTCGGGTCCTGTGCATCCAATGTCTGCTTCAATTCTTCCGTTCTGGTGTTCAATTCGGTCCGCGCGGCAAACAGGAAATCCTCAAATGTGGCCTTGTCCACACCGAGATAGTCCATTGCTGCGTCTGGCGTCCACGTTTCGCCCGGAGTATTTGGCCGGGGACTGATCGTTTTTTCAATTTTTTCGGTTTTTTGGGGCGGAACAGGCGGAGCCGTTCCGATCAGTCTATTAATGATGGTTGCAAGTTCAAGAAAATCAACGGGTTTTGAAATGTAATCGTTCATGCCCGCGTCCAGGCTCTTGTCTCTGAATTCCTTGAGAGCGTGTGCCGTGACGCCGATGATGGGGATGTCGGGATTTGGAATGGGACCACCGGGCACAGCGGACCGAATGGTCTTTGTCGTTGAAATACCATCGAGTACGGGCATTTCGATGTCCATCAGAATCAGGTCGAACGGCTCCCGTTTGAGCAGATCGAGAACCGCCAGTCCGGTCCCGGCGACTTGATATGAATACCCGAGATCTTCCAATTTGAGCGTGGTGACCATGACGTTGACGTCATTGTCTTCTGCCACCAGTATTCGAATGGGGCGTTGTGGTGCTTCTGGCACTGAACGCTTGTTGACTGGGGGAATTGAACAGGACTCGCCTTGTTCGAACCAGACCGTGAAAGAAAAGATACTGCCTTGCCCCACAGTCGATTGAACGTGAATTTCTCCGCCCATGAGCGAAATGAGCCGGTTGCAGATGGCCAACCCCAGCCCGGTGCCGCCAAAGGCTCTGGTGGTCTGTGAAAAACTCTGAAAAACCGAATCCATGAATTCCTGGGGAATGCCGATGCCGGTGTCTTCCACTTCAAAGGCGATACCTTCCGTCAGGTCCGGGCTGTCTTGTGCCGGGGGCGTTTTGGCAGGCAGTACCCGAATGGTGATAGCGCCTCGATGGGTAAACTTGATGGCGTTGCCGACCAGGTTAACCAGCACCTGCCTGAGCGACAACGGATCGCCTTTGACGCAGGTACGAACGGATTCGTCCACTTGAAGAATGAGGTCCAGCCCTTTTTGCCGGGCCTGAATTTCCAGCCCCTTGATGGTGGTGCGCACGTGGAAAATGAGATCAAAATCCACATGATCAAGTTCCAGTTTCTGCGCTTCAATTTTCGACAGATCCAGAATATCGTTGATGATGGACAGCAGATGCTGAGCCGAATCCTGAACCGTTTTGAGATAATCTCGTTGTTCCTCGTTCAGGTCGGTCTGGAGTGTAATGTCTGTCATGCCCACGATGGCATTCATGGGCGTTCGTATCTCATGGCTCATGGCCGCAAGGAATTCCGATTTGGCCCGGTTTGCGGCCTCAGCATCTTCACGGGCGCGCATGAGATCTTCTCGTGTGCTTCTATTCAGGGTGATGTCATCCCATGCCCAGATGATCCCCTTGTCCAATTGGTGCGGATCAACGGCCTTGGCATACATGCGGCACCATACCGGCACTCCCGACTTGTTGATAAAGGCCCGTTCGGTATTGAAAACGCCGTTGTGGTGCAGGGCCTCCTTTGCCTGAACCAAAAATGCGTCCTTTTCTTCCTGATTTTCGAACAGACAAACGAGATCCATCGTCAGGATTTCACCCTGAGTGTACCCGAATATTTCCGCTCCCCGTTGGTTGATGGCCGCAAGAGCCTCTTTGCTGGACATGGATATGCCGACAAGAGAATTCTCAAAAATCGCTTCGAATTTGAACAGAGACTGCCGGATGCTATTTTCCGATTCTTTGCGGATTGAAATATCCCGAACATTGGCCAAAATGGCATCTTGATCCCGGAAAAGGATATGATTGAGTGAGACTTCCACATCAAATTCGTGCTCATCACTGATCCGTTTTGCCCGCCATTCGAAGTTTTGCGGCTGACCACTCAGGGCATTTTTCCAGATGGAAGAGAGTCGATAAATAGGATTGTCTCGGCTCGACATGTCCCTGGCAATGGAGATATTTTGAGGGTCTTGGCCCTTGAATCCGTACATTTCCAGTGTCCGGTTATTGGCCTCGATGATTCGTCCGCCCTTGTCATGGATAAAAATGGCATCCTGAGCGGAATCGAAGACCGTTCGTAGAGCCTTTTCCGAATTCATCATGGTGGTGGTCCTTTGCCGGACACGTTCTTCGAGTGAACGCTGAATCTGGCGCAAATCCTTTTCTGCTCGTCTGCGCCTGCTGATATTTACGATGAGGAGAAGGATGATGACGCTCTGGGCAATCGCCAGTCCGCTGCCGAGCCAAATGAAGTCGGCGTGGGCCGAGTAAAAAGAAGACGGTCGGTTGATGACATCACTTCCATCAGGCAATTCTTCCAGATTCACCCCGAATCGTTTCATCTGCGTGTAGTCGAACATGGGATTGTACGCCGTATGATGGAGCACGGGAATGTTTTGTGGATTGCGTCCGGCGAGGACATGCAGGGCCATCTGCGCCATGGCCTGTCCTTGGTCATAGCCTCTGGTGAGCAGGCCACCGACAATGCCGTGTCCAAGGTCAAAATCAAACAGGCCATAGACGGGAACATTAGATTTTTCTGACAGGATTTCAGTGGTCTCGGACAGATCATAAAATTGTCCGTCCCGATCTCGGTTAAAAATCCCCTGAAGGATAAGCCCATTTCGGGGCATGGATTGGACGTTGGCCAGAATTTCAGAAAAATTTTGATTTTCGGCGTAGGTTATTTTGATATGTGGCGAAAATGTTTTCAGTTGGCTTTTGATGGCCTGGGTGATGGATCGACCCGAAGGGGTATCGTCGTTGATGATGTAAATGGACTTGGTGTGTGGGTGCAGCTTGAGCGCCCACCAGAGGGTGTCTTTGGCGTTGATGGATTCCGAAACGCCTGTGAAGGAGGGAAAATCAAGCATGGATTCAGCAGAAAACGAATTGACTCCACAAAAAACCACTGGGATATCAGGGAATAAAATTTCATGATATTTTTTTAGAAAAAGAAAGGCGTTATCATCTGTCGCAAAAATGAGATCCAGATCAATATCCTGATATTTGTGCCTGAAAACTTCCAGGAGTTGCTGTGCATAATGAGTATTGAATTCCACCCGTTTGGTGTCCATATTTTCAATATGCAGTAGCATCCCGGTTTCACGAGGGCGAAGCACATCGGTCAGTCCACGCAGGATATCTTCACTCCACTGGAAATTATGATGATACGAGTTGAGCAAAAGAATTTGCTTTTTACTGCCGGACCATGCCGGAGAAGAAAGCACCACGCACAGCGTGACAAGGGCTGCGAGCAGCACAAGGCGAGTTGAATGAAAATGGAGACGACGTGACATGATCTTCCCGGGGTTGGCTTTTCGGACTCACTGAATACCAAAAGGGTGAGAATTAATAAAGTGAAACACAAATTTTGGAGGAAGTCTCCATGTGCTGGGCCGGTGTTGCTCCTTTTTTTCAGGATAAATCGAACCGAAAAGGGCATATCTTTTTCTGACAAAATAATACGCAACAGAATGCAGGACATGGTATGGAGGATGATGGTTGGCGAAGCCTTCTTTATATATGTCGTGTCCAATCTGAAGACAGGACCGTCCATTTTGGTGTCATATGTCGTTTTTTTGTCCCGTTTTTGACTCAAGTCATACTTTTGTCATCAGGTTTCGCATACATCTAGAATCTCCAAACGGAAATTCATCACAACAAGGAGTGAAATCATGTTTTGTTATCAGTGCGAACAAACTGCCAAGGGTGGATGTACCAGAATCGGCGTGTGTGGCAAGACCGACAATACGGCATCCCTTCAGGACCTCTTGATGTATCTGACCAAAGGCCTTTCGCAGGTCGCTGTCGCTGCTCGCGAAGCCGGTATTGAAGACGCGGCTGTGAACCGCTTTACGGTGGAAGCTGTTTTTTCCACCCTGACCAATGTCAACTTTGACGACGAACGGTTTGTGAAACTTATCAATCAGTGTGTTTCCCTCCGTGAAGCATTGAAAACCAAGGTTCCGGGCGTTGTTTTTGACGGTCCTGCGGTGTTCACTCCTGCCGTTGATATTGCCGGCATGGTTGCGCAGGGCAAGGAACATGGGGTGGAAAAAGACCCTGAACCCAATGCGGACCTCAAGTCCCTCAAACAAACCTTGATCTATGGTTTGAAAGGTGTCGCGGCCTATGCGGATCACGCGGCTATCCTTGGTCATGAAGACAATGCCTTGTACGCAAGAATTCAGGAACTGCTGGTCGTCACCCTGTCCACGGACCTGACTCTGGAAGAATGTGTTGAAGCCGCTCTTGATTGTGGTCGAATCAACATTCGCGCCATGGAAATTTTGGACGCTGCCAATACTTCGACCTATGGGCATCCCGAACCCACCGAAGTCAAACTCGGAGCCACCGCCGGCAAGGCTATTCTGGTTTCTGGTCATGATTTGAAAGATCTGGATACCCTGCTCAAACAAACCGAAGGCATGGGCATCAATATATACACCCACGGTGAAATGTTGCCCTGTCACGGGTACCCGGGATTGAAAAAGTATCCCCATTTCGCAGGCCACTACGGTACTGCCTGGCAGAATCAGAAAAAAGAATTCGCGGCCTTCCCCGGGTCCATCCTGATGACCACCAACTGCATTCAGGACCCCAAGAATTACATTGACGCCATTTTCACCACCGGCCTGGTCGGATGGCCTGGTGCCGTGCATGTTTCCAATGACGACTTCACTCCAGTGATTGAAAAAGCTTTGGCAATGCCCGGTTTCCCGGAAGATACGGACAAGGGCACCGTCATGGTCGGATTTGCCCGCAATGCAGTGATGTCTGTGGCCGGAACCGTGATCGATGCGGTCAAGGCTGGTGACATTCGTCATTTCTTCCTGGTCGGTGGATGTGACGGAGCCAAGCCCGGTCGTAATTATTACACCGAGTTTGTTGAAAAAGCACCTGAGGATACCATTATCCTGACCCTGGCGTGTGGCAAGTTCCGTTTCTTCGACAAACAGCTTGGCGATATCGGTGGCATCCCCCGTCTCCTCGATGTGGGGCAGTGCAACGACGCCTATTCCGCCGTAAAAATCGCCATGGCCCTGGCCGAGGCCTTTGACTGCGACGTCAATGACCTGCCGCTGTCCCTGGTCCTGTCCTGGTATGAACAGAAGGCCGTTGCCATCCTGCTGTCCCTGCTGGCCCTCGGGATCAAGAATATCAAACTCGGACCAACACTGCCGGCGTTCATTACTCCCAACGTTCTGAACTACCTTGTGGAAAATTATAACATCGCACCGATCGCCACTCCTGACGAAGATCTGGCCGAATTGCTCGGTTAATCGAAATCGGGTGAAATTCCCTGAAACCGTCCTGCCAGTTGCGACTGGCAGGACGGTTTCTTTATGGTATTCATTTGGTGGATTCCTTGCTTTTTTGTATGGATTACGCAATATAGTTGCATATCATTACACGGGGAGCGCGCATGTCTATCGAACGACTCGCCAGCCGCGATCAGGCGGTGATGGCCATTCTCAAGACGAGTGAAGAGGTTAACCAGCTCAAGGATGTTGATACTATTCTTGATAAAATCTTGTATGAATCCAGACAATTGTCTGGTGCTGACGCCGGGTCGATTTTTCTTGTCGAGAACGACACTCTGATCTTCAGCTATGTGCAAAACGACACGCTGTTTTGCAAGGAAACCACCAACGCCGCCCTCTATCAGAATTTTGGCATTCCTATCAGTGAACAATCCATCGTGGGATATGTGGCCAAGACACGACAGAGTCTCGCCATTGACGATGCCTACGAACTGGACCCCACGCTGCCTTTCAGTTTCAATAAATCCTTTGATGAAAAATCCGGGTATCGAACCACTTCCATGCTAACCATCCCCCTCATTGCGCAGGAAAGTCGTCTGGTGGGAGTCATGCAGTTGATCAACGCGAAAAACGAGATGGGCAAGATCGGGCCTTTTTCCGAAGAGGCCCGGACCTATATTCCCCTGTTTTGCAATAACGCATCCGTGGCCATTGAACGGGGCATCATGAACCGTGAACTGATTTTGCGCATGATGCAGATGGCCGAGCTGCGGGACCCGTCGGAAACAGGTCCTCACGTTCAACGGGTTGGGGCATATTCTGCGGAAATTTATGAAACATGGGCTTCAAGGCGAAACCACAGCCCCAAGGCAATCAAACATGTTCGGGATAACATCCGTCTGGCCGCCATGCTCCATGACGTCGGCAAGGTCGGTATCTCTGATACGATTTTGAAAAAACCTGCCAAACTCACAGACGAAGAATTCGATGCCATGAAGTGGCACACCATCTTTGGGGCACGGTTGTTCAAGAACCAGACCTCGGAGCTGGATCGCATGTCCATGGAGATCGCGCTGTGTCATCATGAGAAATGGGAAGGTCGTGGGTATCCGGGGGTTCCGAACGCTGATGTCTGGAATGATGAACTCATTTTGGGAGGAGAACCGAAAAAGAGGGAAATTATTCCTTTGGCGGCACGTATCTGTGCCGTGGCCGATGTCTATGACGCGTTGGCCTCGCCACGATCTTACAAGGACCCCTTTCCCGATGAAAAATGTCTGGGCATCCTGGAAAAAGATTCCGGGACCCATTTTGATCCTGAAATCGTGGAGATTTTTTTCGAAATATTCCCGGTCATCAAGGCCATTCGTGAAAAATGGACGGACAATGAAACGGTGTAGCCCATGACGCATCCAACACCGAAACTGTATGATTTTGTCGATCCGGCAGACGGAGAGTGTGTTCGCCGAGAAACCGAAGATATTTTTCGTGTTTTCTTTGCGGACTACGACGGCAGCATTTTCAAGAAAGCATTTGAAGATGTGGAGCAATTATTTTTTGGCCTCTATCCCGGATATCGTGCCAGCAACACGAAATATCATGATTTTGAACACACCTGCGCTGTGGTGTTGGCCACAGCCAGACTCATCGGTGGAGCCTTGGTTGAAGGACATCAATTTGCTGAAAAGGCCTGTCTGAAAGGGCTGCTGGCCGCATTGTATCACGATGTCGGGCTGATCCAGACCGAGGACGATATGACCGGGACCGGCGCGAAATACACCATCGGACATGAAGAACGGTCCATCATGTTCATGCGAACCAACCTTGCCGGAGTCCTGTCACAGGCCGACATGGATGATATCGCCGATTGTATTCGATGCACCGTCCTTTCCATGTCCCCTGCCAGAATTTCCTTTTCTTCGGACAGTATGCGAACCATGGGATATTTTCTTGGCAGTGCCGACCTGCTCGCCCAGGTAGCGGATCGGTATTATCTGGAAAAATTGGTCCTGTTGTTTGAAGAATTTCAGGAGGCCAAGATTCCCGGGTATGATTCTGCCATGGATCTGTTTTCGAAAACCAATACGTTTTATGAATCGGTGGTCAGGGTACGATTGGACACGGAATTCAATCAGGTGGACCGATTCATGAGTTTATATTTTCGCAAATGGCGGGAAATCGACAGAGATCTCTACGCCGAGGCCATTGATCGGAACCTGACGTATCTGAAAAAAATTCTGGCTGGCGGCGTCAAGAATGTGGAAGAAGTGCTGGCACGGTTCAGGCGGGGCGACACACTGACCTATTCGATTTAGGCCATCTTGCAGGGATGATGAAATTCTCGTTGAATTTGATCTGGAATTCTGTACAGTCCGCCTATGGCAAGAATTATTCCTACTTATGAAACTGTTTTCATTGCTCGTCAGCCGGTTTTTCGTTCCAACGAAACGGTGTGGGGATACGAGTTACTTTTTCGTTCCAGTGCAGAAAATATCGCTTTGGTGACTGATGAAGACCGGGCAACGTCATCCGTGATCGCGGACGGTTTGGCCATGGCAACCGATGGAATGGATTCGGACAGCCGGATACTGATCAATTTCCCTGAAAAACTGCTGGTGGAAGACGGTGGTTTTTCCCTGCCAAAAGAGCGGTGTATCATCGAAATTCTCGAACACGTCAAACCGCATGAGGAAACGCTCCAGGCCGTGAAGCGGCTCAAAGACGCCGGGTATACGATCGCTGTTGACGATTACTGCGGCCAATTCCATTTGCAACCGTTTCTCGATCTGGCCGATATCATCAAGGTGGACATTCTCGAATTTGGCAGCGATTTCGAACAGATTAAAAAAATCGTTCATCGTGCTCCCGAGGGGGTGACGCTTTTGGCGGAAAAAGGTTGAAGATACTGAGACATTTCACCGATTATGTTCACTGAATTTTACACTTTTCCAGGGGTTCTTTTTCAGTCAGCCGGAAATGATCCCTGGCAAAAAATTATCCACCAATGAAATGACCCGACTGCAACTTCTGGCCGAATTGAGTCAGTCGAATGTCGAACCTGCCCGGATCGCGTCGATCATTCAGACAGACCCCAGCCTGTCGTATCGATTGTTCCGATATATCAATTCGGCGGGCACGGGATTGGTCCAAAAAGTTTCAACCCCAAAACGAGCCATCGACATGTTGGGCCTGGTCCGGACCAAACAATGGCTTCGCAGTGTCTTGCTGGCGGATCTCAATCCGACACCCAAGGCCGGAGAATTGGCGTATATGGCTGTTCATCGGGCAAAATTTTTGGAATCGGTCTGCCAACATTCTGTGCGAGAGACCAGTGAACCGGACACACTGTTCATGGTCGGCCTGTTTTCCCTGTTGGATTCGATGCTCGGATTGCCCATGGACACCATCGTGTCCATGTTGCCGCTTGAAGAACCGGTGGTTCAGGGCCTGCGGGGTGAAGGGGAAATCGCGGACCTGTTACGCTTGGCCATGAGTTATGAACGCGGAGAATGGGGCGGCATAGGCTCCCGGCTCAAACGGTTCGGACTGGAATCGCTTCAGGCGGAACTCATGTATGTTCAGGCACGAAGCTGGACCCAGAAAATGCTTGGATACAACGCGGCGGAACCGGTGGCAGCCTAACCGACGCTGCTGAAATTCGGGGTGAATTGACTTCGACTTTTTCCAAGAAATATGTTGATTTCGGCGGCGTGCCGTCCCTGTGTCGGCACAAGGAGCAAATTTTCATGGACACCAAAGCAACATATCCTATCGGCATGTTTGATTCCGGCGTGGGAGGACTGACTGTTCTCAAGGCCCTCAGACAGCGGATGCCGTGCGAAGATGTCATCTATCTGGGTGATACGGCCCGGTTGCCGTATGGCACCAAATCACCGCAGACCGTCACTCGATACGGGGTGCAATGCAGTGCCGAACTGGTCAAACGGGACATCAAGCTGTTGGTGGTCGCCTGCAATACGGCCTCAGCCATGGCCTTGACCGCCATCCGCGAAGCCTATCCCGATGTGCCGGTGATCGGCGTGGTCGAACCCGGTGCCAGAGCCGCCTGTGCGGTCACGAAAAATCAAACCATCGCGGTACTTGCCACGGAATCCACCATTGCCGGTGGCGCGTATCAACGAGCGATTCATCACCTGGTGCCCACCGCTCGGACCATGGGGCATCCCTGTTCCCTGTTCGTGGCCCTGGCTGAAGAGGGATGGATCGACGGGGCTGTGCCCGAAGCCGTTGCCGCCCGATATCTTGACCCGGTGTTCAATCCCGCCTCGGGTTCGGTCGATCCCGTGATCCCGGATACACTCGTGCTCGGCTGCACCCATTTCCCGCTGTTGGCTCCAGCCATTCGAACCGTCACACCGCCATCCGTCACCATTGTGGATTCCGCAGCCACAACCGCTGAAACCGTTTTTGACGAGCTGACCCGTCTTGGCCTGACCCGATCAGGAACCGGATGCGGGAAAACCGCATATCTCACCACGGATGACGTGCCTCGGTTTGCCCGAACCGGCACCCGCTTTCTCGGCACTCCGATTACGGAAAACGAAATAGAACTGGTTGATTTGTAAAAATGAACGCCCCTCCCGGATGATCCGGTGAGGGGCGTTTTCTTGTGATGTTCTCGTCGTTTCTATTCCACACCCATTCCGGGATGGTGGGCCGCGTCGTCCATGGGTTCACCATGGCAGACAGCGCAACTGCCATTTGCGCCAAAGGCTTGTGCTTCATCCATATATTGCAACGGCATGACATTATCCCGATCCGATGCCGGATAGATGGCGTGCGGGCTGCCGTGACAGGCTCCGCATCCCATGGAGTCCATTTCATCCCGTCGAGCCGCATAGAGTGCGTTTGGATCATCGGTCCAGCTATTGAAAGCTGAATCGGTTTCCGGTGCCTGGAAGTCCACATGACAGGTCAGGCAGTCCGGTTGATTGAGCCATGGCGTCCGTGGATTTATCGCGTCCTGATTGCCCACGGTGCGCGGAACAATAAGTTGCAACAGCCGATCGGCTCCGGGAACGGCTTGGGCCTGTTCCGCCTTGAGCAGGGAGATGGCATGGTCTTCCATGGTCCCGTGACAATCGGTACAGACAAACCCGACCAGATCGTGCTGGCCCCGAAGCGTGGAGACCGGATGGCATTTGAGACAGGAATTCTCGGCTTCCCGATCAGCGAGGTACACGGCATGGATGCCGTGGATGGCCGCAGACAAGTTCAATCGGGAATCCTTGCCGTCGGTGCCCTGTATGGGGTCGTCGTGGCAGGATGCACATTCGATGGTCCCGGACCGATCTGCAAGGTCGGTTCGATTCGTGCGATCGTGAACAGCCAGGATATGCTCAACCGTGGCCGAGTCCACGCCGGAGGTTCCCTCTGCCCAGTCCCCGCCGTGGCAGTTGCGACAACCCATCTGGTCCGAGGTCGGCAGTGCGACTTTGGCGGTCGCTAATATCTCACCAGCCGTGTCTCGGGCTTCAAGTGCAACCACAGGCAGAGGGTTGTATGCACCATTCATACGGGATTCTATAGCGAGTTTGGCCTCGAATCGTTTGGATTCCTCATTGAGTTCCATGGTGCCGGACAACGGTTCGCCCGTGAATCCGTCTTCGACCTGATAGGTAATGGTCACGTCTTCAAGCACCCGTTCAGGACCGGGACCGCGCAGAATAAGTTGAGCGCGGAGCGTATTGGATGGCGGCAACAGGGTCCAAGTGTCGTTTTGGGCATAGAAGCCCGCACCTCTCGCACACCAGGCCGTGAGGACGTATTCCGAAGAATCCGCGCCAAATTCCACGGGCTCGACTGCGGCCAATTCCGGCCGTTCCGTCGGGTCCGAAGGCGGAGTACCATTCAATTCTTCCGTAATGTATCGGGCTAGGGTCAGCCTTTCGTCCGGTTTTCCGGCAAAGGGCGGCATATAGGTATTGAGTTTGCCCATCCCCGTGAGCATGGCGTCCAGTCCGTCAGTATTGAACATGGCCGTGCGTTTGCGAATGTCATTCATGGGACCGCCAATGGAATGACAGGCAGAACATTCAAGCTGATAAAGAAAGGCTCCGGCCTGTTTCCAGTTGGTTTCGGTGATGCCGTCCTTGAGTTCCGGCGGTGCCCATTTGGCCGAGGCAATAGCCCCGTTCTGATTGATAGTCGGCATGTGCGCCTTGAGAATGGACGTGGAATAAACCGTGTCCCAAATGAGGTATGGCTTGCGTCCGGCTTCACGGATGAATTCGAAAGAGCCGAAGAGCCCCTGCCCTGCAAGCAGCACGACCAAGGCCAGCGGAAAACTGATGGTTTTCGGGGCGCGGATGGCAAGGAGCAGTCCGCCGATGATGGTTGCCAGGCTAAATATCCAAAACCACTGCATGAATCCGGCCACGCGGTGGGATTTGAGCATCACCATTTCATATTGCGGCGCGGGCAGGGCTGCGATGTACCACCAGCCCGAAACAATGACTGCCAGCACACCGAGAATGGTCCAGGTCGAACAGGACCGGACCGCGAGCATTCGGGTCTCTTCATCCGGGATGCGGGTGGCCGTGACAAAACCGAACAATCCGGCACAGGCCGCGCTGAAGAATGTGCGGAAGACCAATGACGGCCAGAAGGACGGATTGAAGAATCCATCCCAGAAGTCCTTGGTCTGGAGCCACTCGCCGGGGGTGAGCATGAATCCGACAATCCCGTTGATAAGGAACAGGGAGAACCATCCAAAGATGAAATAGAGCCAGCCGAGAATGACATGATCTCGGCGGTTCATGGTGTTCCACGTATAATAATAAATGATGAGGGCCACGATTTCACCAAGGAAACAGACCCACTCGGCGGCCCAGCCGAACACGAATTGCTTGATGAGGATGATGGTCGCTTCCGGCGCAAGCAGGGCGATCGTGAACCAGATGGCCACGCCCGAAACGCCACCGAAGACCATGGTCAACAGCAGGAAGAATTTGGTGTGTTTCTTGGCCCATTCGAGCAGATGAATATTATTGGTGCGATACGCTGCCTGTTCGGTCAGTACGAGGAACAGTCCGCCACCCACTGCGAAGTGGGCCACATAGACGTGAATGGTCGCGATCAATGCGATCCAGAATCCGCCGCCCAGGGTCGAAAGTTGCCAGATGGGATATTCCATGACTTACGCCCTCCCCTGTCGAGACTTGAAATAGAGTGAAATCATGTAGGCCACGGCAGCGAGTCCAACGACCAAAAATCCGAGAAAGAGAAAGAACGAGCCGTAACGACCCGTGATCGGTGTGGATTCCATGGAATACCACGGAGCAAGGAACAGTGTGCGGAGCCAATGTCGGGTACAGACCATGATGAACACCGTGATGACGGCCCATATAGCGGCTTTTTTCGGTTCTTTTCTGAATCCTGCGGCGAGCATGAACGCGGCAGCGACCAATGACGCCACCAGTGTCGCGGTGGCCGGTATATTTCTCCCCATGAACGCGAGCAGAATATCTTGCGGCAGGGAAATCAGGAACCAGATCCCCACTGCCAGATTCACCAATGTGCCTCGGGTAAACCAGATCATGCCGGTATCAATCATATCCTGATTGGCCCTGAAACCGCCCAGCAGAGCCACGAACAAACCGCCAACGGCCACGGCTCCGACCATGAAATGAAGGAATCGTGGATAAATGACAGGATCAGACCAGTTGAGAAACGCGCCGCCTGCCGTGAAATACCTGCTCCAGATTTCAGGACGCAACATGATGGTCATGTTGTTTGAGAACATCCACCCCACGTACAGCAGTCCGAGGATGGAGGTTGCGAAAAGCGCGGTCCGCATCGAATCCCCCATCCGATCATATCTGAATTTGTAAATATAAAATCCGTAATAGGAGAACATCAGGGCCGCGATGACCGCAAGCCACCAGCCGCCCATCAGCACGGAACTCACGTAATCGAAATGCCCATAATTCACCTGAAGAAAAAGAAGTGGTGCCACGCCCATATTGATGGTCAGGGCGAGCAGCGGCGGCAGTTTTTTGCCCACCTCTCGGATAACGGTCCCCCGCCCCCGAAGTGTCCGGGTCAATCCGATGACCGCCGACCCCACCAGGGCGTTCATGAAAATGAGATGGGCCGTGAGAGTCACGATCAGCAACACATCGAACCACGCCCAGTGGATAGGGACTGGTTCGGCCAACGGGATGAGCGATGCGGGATTCACAGAATGCTCCTTGGTAATAATCCATGCCGTGAATCGTATTATATAGGGCAATTAATGAGGCTGTACAAGGGACTATTTCCTTTATTCCTTCTGACACCCGAAATTTGTGTGGGAAGATTCACCCCCTCGCAAGAGACGTTTTCTATGGAGACCAGCCCTCCCAAGGGGCACCTTCGGTGAGACCAGGGCGTTGCCCTGGACCCACCAAAGAACCCTTTGAGAAGGGTTCTCTGGACTCTCCTAAACTTTTTGTGTCGCTTCGCGAAGGCTGTCGGCAGCGTGAGTTCGTGCGGTTCCCAGGAAAAGCGTTGTAAAAATTGCATTTTTTACAGACTCTTTTGAAGAATTTTAAAAAGTACATTTTCTGCAAGGGGCTCTTGAGTCTGTAACTCTCCCCTCTTCTCTCTTACTTCTTAACCCATCCCTTCCTTCTTCAATCCCACTCAATGAATGTCGTGGAACCTCGCCGAAGGCGCGCCAAAAAGTTCTGGAAGGGAGTCCAGAGGCATCCCACATCCCATACCCCAGACGACAGCTGTGGCCTCACGCTGTCGCGCGCACCTGCCGAAGGCACGTAAAAAGTTTAGGAAAAGAGGGGGATTGGGGGTCTGGGGGAAAGGGGGAAAGGGAGAGAAAAAGCCCTTTTCAAAGGGTTTGTCTCTCCCTTTCCCCCAGCCGCCGGAGGCAGACCTCGACAAGCTGCCGGAGGCTTTCCTGTCCGAGGTTGGTCGGAGGACGCAAAAATACCATGTCGGCACTCCAAGGCTTAATCTGGTAACAATACCAGTAAAAGTGAAGCTCAAAGGAGGCCGACATGGCTAGG